>JBGSYJ010000319.1:0-3088 GCA_041750915.1 Thermoanaerobaculia bacterium
GGAGAGGGGCGTTCGGGGCTTGCAGCGACTCCTGCCGGTCGGCTGCATTTGAATTGCCTTCGCGGCCCCTCACCCCTTACCCCTCTCCCCGTTCACACGGGGAGAGGGGAATTTAGCACCCGCGCAGACCTTAAGTTGACGCCATTGACACTCTCGTCCGTGCTCAGGGTGCGGGCGGCCTGCGGGCCGCCCCTACGAGACCGATCACTCGAATTCGAGAGGTTCCATTCGAGCGTCGAGCGCTCAGAATGACACCTCGCGGCCCCCGCCGCGATGCCGCGTCAACCGAAGAGCGACAGACGGGGAATCGCGAAACGGCTTCTCAGCAGACGTTTGAAGTTCGCTTCTTTTGTCTTGCGCAGAGTCTCGCCTTCCAGTTTCCGGTAGGGGCGGAGGACGGCATCCAGTTCCTGCTCCAGCTCAGTGCGCTCGCCCGGAGAGATGGCGGCATTCAATTGCTCGAAGAGTGCTCCCTCGATCTCCAGCAGCCCTTCCTCGATGGACGGCACGCTGCGCCGGCGACTCAAGGCAGCGACCTCCGAGGCGGAGGTCTCGAGCAACTCCCGAGCTCTTCCAACCGGTTGGGAACCGGCCGCGGTGAGTAGCAAATCGCTCAAGGCCTTCAGCTGCTCTGAAGGTTGAGCTTCGGGCACCGATGATTCCGACCCCACCAGCAGGTCCTTACGATCCGACCAGAGGTCCTTCACTGCATGGCGGCAATAGCTGAGGCTCGAGATCGTCTTCTTTCGTCCGCTCTCGGCGCGTTTGTCGAAGCAGGAATCGATCGCCTCGATGACGACCGCGAGCGGGATCCCGTCGTCCCGCCAGCTCTTGAGAAGTGTCCAGTCCTTTGCCGAAAAAAGGAAGGGAGTCTCACGCCGGGCAGCGAAGTGGGCCTCGATCTCGAGAAAGTAGTCCCCGGCGTCAATAGCTTCGGGCGGGTCGGGTTCAGTCGGTTTCGTCAAGGATCTTCCGAACCGTCCGGACCAGCTCGCCGACTTCGAAGGGCTTGCCGAGAACTCCGCTGACTCCGTATTCGGCCAGACTCTCGTAACGTTGCAGTGCCACAGAGGAGAGCACGAGGACGGGAACGCGGCCGAGGATCCGACGGGCTCGAAGCTCCTCGAGCACTTCCCAACCGTTCATGCGAGGCATCATGAGGTCGAGCACGATGAGACGGGGAAGCTTGTGCTCGATCTGCTCAATGGCTTCGACACCGTCGCGCGCTTCGACGCTCGCGTGACCGGTGCGGCGGATGATCTGGCTGACCAACGCGCGGATGGGAGGATCATCATCGACGATGAGAATTTCAGCGCCGATGGGACGTCCGGACCCCTCCTGATCCCGCAGACCTGGCTCTTGCACTCGAAAATCCACCCTCGAATCTTTGGGAGCGAAGTCCCGTCCCCGTTACAAAGTTAACACAGCGGCTCGGAAATCGGCGATGATCAGACGATTCTGAATCGGCAGCCGGTTCGGCCATCCAGCTGACGAGTGCGCAGAAAAGCGTTATATTTGAGAAAAATTATTACTAATCATCAGCTCGGCGTCGCAAAGCTCACGAGCTGGTCCGGCGGTGGTTCGCATCATTCAGCCGGGGAGCCCACATGATGGAATCGACAAAACATTCTCCCGCGGAGGTCACGGTTTTCACGCCGATGGTGTCGCCTGCGACGCATACGCTGGCCGACTCGCCCGTGACTCTTGGACGAGCGGCCGAGTGCACGATTCCCATCAAAGATCGGTACCTTTCGCGAAAGCACGCAGAGATCATCGCGGAAAACGGGGCATGGGTACTCAAAGACTGCGGCAGCGCGAACGGAACGTTTCTGAACGGATCACGCGTCGAACGTGATCTTCCGCTCAAGTCGGGTGATCGCATCAAGCTCGGCGACACGGAGATCGTCTTTCAGTCAGATCCATCCACAGAACGAATCATCTCTGTGAACCGCGAGCTGAGCGCGACGATCTCCATCCCGCTTACGGAGATTACGGATCAATGGTCTGAGCCCTCAGGAAAGAGTCTCGAACGGCTCCGGATCCTGAATGCCCTCGCGATGGAGCTGATTGAAGATCACCCTCTGGATGAGGTCTTCAGTTTCATTGTCGACCGCGTGATGGAGCACCTTCGTCCGTCACGTGCAGCGATCGGCGTAATGTCCGAGGACGGAAAATCATTCGACAACGTCCTGGTCCGCCGTCAGAACACCTCAGACACCTCCGACCTGTCCATCAGCCAGACGCTCCTCGCCGAAGTGGTTGAAGAGCGCCGAGCGCTTGCCTACGTCGATGTCTCCGTCGATGAAAAACTGAGCCGCGCGATGTCCATCGTAGCCCAGGGGATCCACTCAGTTCTCTGCGCTCCGATCATGATCGGTGATTCGGTCGTGGGCGTGCTCTACGTGGACTATCTCTTCACGCAACGGACCATCTCGGAAGAAGACGTCCGGCTTGTCGCGCAGATCGGCCAGTTCGCCGCGGTGAAACTCGAGAACACGAGACTTCGCGAAGCCGCACAGCAGAAGCGGCGGATCGACGAGGAGCTCCGCACCGCATACCTCATCCAGCGCGGCCTCCTGCCCAGCTCGGCGCCGCAGATACCTGGGTATTCATTTGCCGGAATGAGCAAGCCTTGTCGCTCGGTGAGCGGCGACTACTACGACTTCGCTGTGCGCCCGGATGGAAGGGTGTACTTCGTGATCGCCGACGTCAGTGGCAAGGGGCTCACGGCGGCGCTTCTGATGGCGGGACTGCAGGCAGCATTCCGAATCTTCACCAAGTCGGATCCCGACCCGTCGACCCTCGTCACGCAGCTCAACGCCGCGCTTCACGAAAATCTCCCCCAGTCGAAGTTCGTCACTCTCTTCGCCGGGCGCCTCGATCCTGCAAAAGATGAGATTGAGTTTGCCAATGCGGGGCACAACCCTCCGCTCATCGTCTCGGCGGACAACGTCTCGCGCCTTTCCAGCACGGACATCCTCCTCGGTATGTTCACGAATGCGGAGTACCGGAATCAAACTCTCGCTCTCGGTCCCGGCGATGCGCTCGTGCTCTACACCGACGGGGTGACTGAAGCCTCGCGAGGCGA
>JBGSYJ010000320.1:0-4550 GCA_041750915.1 Thermoanaerobaculia bacterium
ATCGTTAATGTCGCGGATCAGGGCTTCTCTTGCGCTCATCGGACTCCTCCAGGGCATTCAGATACCTCCGAATGCATCCTTGCCTAGATTTGTCCTCGATGTCTCCGGTTTGGGTCCTCGATCTGTCCGGTCAGAACCCCCTCTCCCCGTTCACACGGGGAGAGGGGAATGAAGCTCGTCGGTTCTGAATCTGCGCAGTCCGCTATCGTTTTCCGTTCGCGATGTTCACAGCCTCGGGCAGCGCGCGCAGTCGCATCATTGCGACGATTCCGAGGAATGGTCCGGGGGCGAGAGCGACGAACGCCCACCTCCATCCTCCGCTCTCGGCGAGAAGCGGAATGAGTGCGATGGAGGCCATCGTGATGAGAAATCCGATGGATGTCTGAAGCGTGAGTGCAGTTCCGAGGTAGCGCTGGTCGCCGAGTTCGGTCACGCAGGCTGAGAACTGAGCAGAATCGGCGACGACAGATGCTCCCCAGATGATTGCGATGAGCGTCAGGATCACGGGATGAGCTCCAAACGCGAATCCGACAACGAGACAGCACATCCCGCTGATGGCCATCGCTGACGAAGCGACGAGCGTTCTTCCCATCCGATCCGCCAGGAGTCCTGCGATGATGCAGCCTGCGGCTCCGCTTCCGATGACGAGGAAGGACGCCGTCTCGGCCAGTCGCTCGTGTCCCGTGACCTCGAAGCTTGCACGGATCATCACCGGCAGCCACGCCCACATCGCATAAAGCTCCCACATATGTCCGAAGTAGCCGAAGTTCGCGAGCCGCACGCCGCGGTTGCTGAAGACTTTCGCGATCTGTGTGATGTCGAACGGCTGGTTCGGCAGGGTGAAGGGCCCGTCATTGACGAGAAAGAGAATGACCGCCGTGCCTGCTACGGCGAGACCCGACGCGATCAGAATCCCCGAGCGCCAATCCTCGAGACGAAATGCATTGAGCAGGTAGGGGGAAGCCTTTCCAAGTGTCAGCGCGCCGATCAACACTCCCAGGGCGAGTCCGCGGCCGGAGCGGAACCAGCTCGCCATCACTTTCATCGCGGGAGGGTAAACACCGGCGAGCAGCACCCCGGTCAGAATCCGGAGCGCGATCGCGGAGATGGGACCTGACGCCCAGAGCGCGAGTCCCGCATTGACCGCGGCGCCCAGCAACGCGCAGAGCGCCATGAGATGCCGCGGGCGGATGATGTCCGGCAGATTCAGCGTCGCGCTCGCAAGCGTTCCGGCAACGAAACCGATCTGCACCCCCAGCGTGAGCCAGACCATCTGCCCTGATGTCAGCTCCCACTCGAGCGCGATCTCGGGCGCGACCGCCGAGGCGCCGAACCAAAGCGCCATCGCGAGCAGGAGCCCTCCCGAGAGCAGCACCATCGCGCTCCATCGGCGGGGGTCGGGGGCGGGCGGGTTGAGGTCGGCGGTCATTTGGAGTAGTCAGGAGTCAGGAGTCAGGAGCCCGCCTGCCCGGAGATCCTTCGAGTTTCAATGCATCGCTCGAGGATCCTCGTCTTCGAAAAGGGGGATGATGGCTTTAATCGGGTACGAAGTAGTCAGTAGCCGCTGCCGGGGTGGGCGGGCTCCTGACTACTGGCTCCTGACTACTGACTACTCCCTGACTCCCTACGGATAAACATACGGCGCCTGCAGCCCCAGCGGAATGCCGAGTCCCCAATACGCAACCAGGAACAGGGTCCAGACGACGAGGAAGACGACCGAGTACGGAAGCATCATCGATACGAGTGTTCCGATGCCCGTGTTCTTCACATACCGCGTGCAATACACCACGACGAGTGGGAAGTACGGCATGAGCGGCGTGATGATGTTGGTCGTCGAGTCGCCGACGCGGTAGGCGGCCTGAGTCAGTTCGGGAGAGATTCCGAGCTGCATGAGCATCGGAACGAAGATCGGAGCGAGCAGCGCCCACTTCGCGGAGGCCGATCCGACGAGCAGGTTCACGAAGGCTGTCAGCAGAATGATGCCGAAGATCGTCACCTGGCCGGGAAGTGCCATCGCCTTGAGGACGTCGGCGCCCTTGAGCGCGAGAAGCGCTCCCAGGTTCGACTGACCGAAGGCGGCGATGAAAAGTGCGGCGAAGAATGCCATGACGATGTAGTAGCCCATCGACGACATCGCGTTGCTCATCCCCTTGATGATGTCGCGGTGTGTCTTCACCGTGCCGGCGACGTAGCCGTAGACAATGCCAGGAATGATGAACAGCAGAAAGATCAGCGGAACGATGGCCTGCATCAGCGGTGCTGTGGATGCCGTGAGCGATCCCTCGGGCGATCGCAGTGCCGATCCCGATGGCAGGGAGACCAGGACGAGGATGACGATGCCGATCACCATTGCGAGGATGGCCATCGCCAGCCCCTTTTTCTCTTTCGGGCCCAGCACATCGAAGGTCGGGATGTCCGACATGTCTGCGTCGATGGCGGTCGATTTCAACCGAGGCTCGATGACTTTGTCCGTGAGATACCAGCCGAGGCCGACGATCACGAGGCACGACGCGCTCGTGAAGAACCAGTTCGACAGCGGATTGACCGTGCGTGCCGGATCGAGAATCTGCGCTGCGGACTGAGTCAGCCCCGACAGGAGTGGATCGAGACTCGAAGGAACGAAGTTCGCCGAGAAGCCGCCCGAGACGCCCGCAAACGCCGCGGCGATCCCGGCGAGCGGATGCCTCCCCGCTGCGTAAAAGATGACACCACCTAACGGGATGACCAGGACATATCCCGCGTCGGCCGCCGTATGGCTGATGATCGCCACGAAGATGAGCATGGGAGTGAGGAGAAAGGCAGCGGTGAAACTCAGCAGGGCTTTGAGCGAAGCGTTGATGAATCCGGTGTGTTCCGCGACTCCTACTCCGAGCAACGCCACGAGAACGACCCCGAGCGGGTGAAACCCCGTGAACGTCGTTACCATCGTCGAAAGAAACGTCGCAATCGCTGCCCCGGTGAGCTGGTTCCTGACCTCCAGCGGTTCGCCCGTTCGCGGGTCGATCTCACTGAACTGCACGGGAGCCAGGAACGCCGAGACGATCCAGACCACGATCAGCAGAATGAAGAACAGCGCTGCGGGGTCGGGGAGCTTGTTACCCACCCGTTCAATCGCGTTGAGAGCCCGGTCAACCCAGCGACCTTTCCCCTCTGCGATCACATCCGTCGGTTCCTTCGGTTCAGGCATGCAGGCCCTCCAAGGGCTGAAGGATAAAGGATGAAGGATGAAGGGCGAAGGAAAAAGACCGGGCCGCCCGGCCGCCCGCCCGGTAGACAGTAGACAGTAGACGGTAGACCTCACACCCGGCAGCGGCCTTACTGCCTACTGTGGATGTCTACCAGAGAGCTATACTTTCGCCTCCCGTGAAGAAATCGTCCCTTCTTGCACTCGTCCTGCTCTTTGCGGGGGGTGGTGATGGGTGGAGTTTGGGACGATGAATTGAATTGTCATCCTGAGCGAAGCGAAGGATCATCTCGCGATGGTCAATCCCCACAGGAAGGTCCTTCGCTTCGCTCAGGATGACAGCGAACACCCAGAACCCAGAACCCACAACCGGGCGGGCGGGAACTCACAACTCACAACTCACAACTCACAACTCAGAACCGGGCGGGCGGGTCGGGCGGCGGTTTTGCACAGCTCGCTGCCTGGGGCCGCAGCAACTGAGCCGGAAAGGAAGTCGTCATGCGTCTTGGAAGACGAAGTACCAATGTGGAGGATCGCCGCGGGCGAGGGGGACTGATCGCAGGTGGCGGCATCGGCGCGCTCGTGATCGCCCTTCTGGCAGTTTTCATGGGAGTCGATCCGGCGGAGGTTCTGCCGCCTCAGCAGTCCGCGCAGACGCCTTACTCCGAGACAGGTGGTCCGATCACCGACGAAGGCGGCGTCTTTGTCGAGCAGGTTCTCGCCGATACGGAAGACACCTGGCGGGAGCTTTTTCCACAGCAGTTCGGCAGGGAGTACCAGGAACCGCGTCTCGTCCTTTTCTCCGACGCCGTCCAGTCTGCGTGCGGAATGGGGCAGGCAGCCATGGGACCGTTCTATTGCCCACCCGATCAGCAGCTGTACATCGATCTGTCTTTTTACAGGGAGCTGCGCGATCGATTCGGTGCTCCCGGTGATATGGCCCAGGCGTATGTGATCGCCCACGAAGTCGGGCATCACATCCAGACGCTGCTCGGAATCTCGCAGCAGGTGCACGAGCAGCGCCAGCGCCTGTCGCGAGGCGACGGGAATGAGCTGTCGGTCATGCAGGAGTTGCAGGCCGACTGTCTCGCGGGCGTATGGGCGAATCATGCGCAGAAACGCAACGTTCTCGAGTCGGGTGATCTCGAGGAAGCACTCACAGCCGCAGCAGCGATCGGTGACGATCGGATGCAGCGGGAGACTCAGGGTCGCGTCAGCCCCGAATCCTGGACTCATGGAAGCTCAGCTCAGCGGGTGAGCTGGCTCAGGCGAGGGTTCGACAGCGGGGACGCGAGGCAGTGCGATACTTTTTCTGCGTCGCGTTTATAGTGGCGTGAGGCCGCCGGGCGGATGCGCCGCGGCCTCA
>JBGSYJ010000321.1:0-21744 GCA_041750915.1 Thermoanaerobaculia bacterium
GGTCCTTTAGAGGGAGCCACCGCCCAGATCCCTCGCTCGACGCTCGGGATGACACAGTCTGGTTGAGTCTTTCGCAACCTCTCAGGATGACAAGGCCTCGAGTTGATGCCACGGGACCTGCCCGGGTCGTTCCACTCCCCCCGAGTCCTGATAGAATCCCCGTCATGACTACAACCACTCAACCCGAGGCCACAAAGGACAGCGGCGCGCAGCCTGCCCTGGCCCGTCAGTTCGTCAACTTCATGTTTTTCAAGATCGACCGTTCGATCCGGCGCGAGTCGCCGGAGCTCAGGTCGGAAGCGAAGGCGGAGGTCGCCCGGATCCTCGCCGGATACTCGAAAAAGATGATCCTTCTCCCCTACTCGACCATCGGGCTGAAGGCGAAAACGGACTTCATGCTCTGGCGCATCGGCTACGACATCGAGCCGTTCCAGTCGATGGCAGCCGAGCTCTTCACCTCGCCCATCGGGCCGTGGCTCGACGTGCCGGAGTCGTTCCTGGCGATGACCAAACACTCGCAGTACGTCGAAGAGCACGTTCATGAAGGACAGGAGGGAAGGCGCCTCAAGATCGTTCCCGGAAAACGTGAGCTCCTGTTCGTCTATCCATTCGTCAAGACGCGCGACTGGTATCTGCTCCCCATGAGCGAACGCCAGAAGATCATGAATGAGCACATCGCCATCGGTCATAAGTACCCGAATGTGAAGATCAACACGACCTACTCGTTCGGGCTCGACGATCAGGATTTCGTCGTCGCATTCGAGGCCGACAAGGCCGAGGACTTTCTCGATCTCGTGCAGGAATTGCGGGAGACGGAGTCGTCGAAGTACACGGTGCGGGATACGCCGATGTACACATGCCGCCGCTCGACGATCGGCGGCATTCTCGATGCATTGATCTGAACGACGGCGCGGCCGGCGCGCCGCCACTCCCTCTGCTGTTCGCAGCGACGAAGCGGACATCGAGTGCGGGGCCGGCGCGCGCTCCACATGGGAAAGCATGGAAAATCTCGAACTGATCGAAGAAGCGAAGCTCGCGCGCGAACGTGCGATCGCTCCATTCTCCAATTTCAAAGTCGGCGCCGCCCTTCTCACTGAAGAAGGCCAGGTCTTTCACGGATGCAATGTCGAGAACTGCACGTTCGGCCTCACCGTCTGCGCCGAGCGGGTGGCTCTCCTTTCTGCTCTGGCCGCGGGCAAGCGGAAATTCACATCTGTCGCCGTCGTCACCGACACCGATCCGCCCTCCACTCCCTGCGGACCCTGCCGGCAGCTCCTCTGGGAGTTCTGCGGGGACATCGACGTCATCCTCGCATCCACAGGAGGCTCCTCTCGCTCGGTGAAGCTCTCTGTACTTTTTCCGGAGCCGTTCGAGCTCAAAGGGGAGGATCGATGAAGGTTCGCTTCCTGCTGCCGGCCATTTTCGCCATCATTTCCTGCACGACCGCCGGCCCTGTTGCCGCACCGAATGCAGATCTGATCCTCACAGGCGGCACGGTCGTCACCATGGCGGGGCCGAACATCGAGAACGGCGCCGTCGTGATCCGCGACGGAGCGCTCGTGGCAATCGGTCCGGCAGATGCAATTGCTCGAAGATACACCGCGCCCGAGGTCGTCGATGCCCGCGGGATGGCAATCCTACCGGGCCTGGTCAACGCACACACACATGCCCCGATGGTTCTTTTTCGCGGAATCGCGGACGACCGCGACCTCATGGACTGGCTCCAGAACTTCATCTTCCCTGCAGAGGCGAAGAACGTCGATGCGGAGTTCGTCCGCTGGGGAACCCGGCTCGCTGCGGCGGAGATGATTCGATCCGGCACGACCACGTTCGCCGACATGTATTACTTCGAAGCCGACATCGCTCGCGAGGTCCGCAGCGCAGGACTTCGAGGAGTCCTCGGCGAGACAATGCTCGACTTTCCGGCACCGGACAACAAGACCTGGGACGAGGCGGTGGCGTATGTTCGTGCCTACGTCGCGGAGTTCAGGAATGATCCGCTCATCACGCCAGCTCTCGCCCCGCATGCACCATTCACGGTTTCGCGGGAACATCTCCAGCAGGTTCGCGCACTGGCTACCGAGCTCCGCGTTCCGATTCTGATTCATGTCTCGGAGACGACCGACGAGCTTCGCCAGGTTGCCGATCGCTCAGAAGGCATGACGCCAGGGAACTATCTCCGTTCCATCGGCTTCCTCGGCTCCGACGTTGTCGCGGCACACGGCGTCTGGCTCACGTCGGAAGAGATCGCCGCATTCGCAGATGCCGGCGTCGGCGTCGTTCACAATCCGGAGAGCAACATGATGCTCGCCTCAGGCGTGGCTCCGGTTGCTGAGATGCGCAGGGCCGGCATTCACGTCGGACTCGGAACAGACGGCCCCGCAGGCTCGAACAACAACCTCGATATGTTCGAGGAAATGGCCAGCGCAGCACGACTCCAGAAGATCACCAGGAAGGATCCGAAGGCGCTGGGAGCCCGCGACGTGCTGGAGATGGCGACCATCGGCGGGGCGCGCGCCCTCGGCCTATCCGACAAGATCGGATCGCTCGAGGCCGGCAAGCGGGCCGACGTCATCCTGGTCGACCTGGCGATGCCGAAAACCCAGCCGATCTACTCGGTGGAGTCGGCAATCGTTTACTCAGCAAGCGGCGCCGACGTCGTGATGACGATCGTCGAAGGCAAAGTGCTCATGAGAGATCGCCGGGTCCTGACCGTGGACGTTCCTGCCGTGCTGGAAAAGGCGCGCGAGTATCGCGACCGGATTCTTGCAAGCGTGAGTGGTGTTCAGTAGTCAGGAGTCGGTAGTCAGGAGTCCGTAGTCAGGAGTCCGTAGTCAGTAGTCAGTCGTCAGTCAGGAGTCGATGCCGTCGCCGTCGCCGTAGCGCAAGATTTCCGAGTAACGAGGCGGAGGCCCAATGGCGTCAACTTGAGCCCCGAGCAGGAGCAAGTGTCATCCTGAGCGCAGCGAAGGATCCCCTTACTACTGGCTGCATCGCAAGGTTTGAGGGGATCCTTCGCTGCGCTCAGGATGACACCGGCGACGGGCAACGGCAACTACCACCACTGTGTATCGATCATTCCAAACTCCATGAGAGGTCCCGAACGAATGAAAACTCTTCACCTCTTCTTCCTGGCCCTCCTCGCAGGTTGTGTCACGCCTGCTGCCGCGCCCGCTCCGACGCTCGTCCCTCTTCCCGATTCTCCTCCGGCAAAGGTGGTGATGATCTCGTACGACGGGCTCGGGGCCGATGCGCTCGAGCGTCACATCGCGGCGGGTCATCTCACTTCGGGCGGCTACGACGCCATTCGCAGCAACGGGACCACTGCGCGAGTGCTGACGGTCGAGCCTTCGCTCACAGCGCCTGCGCACATATCGCTCGTCACCGGAGCAGACCCGCAGGTCACCGGCATCGTCTCAAACATGTTCCACCTTCCCGGGGCGGCAATCGGGGCGTCCGCCACCGCGTACGCAGCGGACATTTCCGCCGAAACGTTGTGGGAGGCCGCGCGGCGTCAGGGAAAGCGGGCCGGAGTCCTCGTGTGGCCGGGCGCAGACGCGCGGACGGCCGCCCGCGGCGGAGACTTCGGTCTGATCTGGACCGATTCGATCACGCGTTCCCGCATCACGACGCTCGACAGGTCGGACTTCGAGGCCGAGTGGCTGCCTCCCGGCTGGAGAGGGACGCCTGATCCCGATTCGTTCAGCCCCGTGCTCACCGCCCGTGTCCCGTGGACGATGACGCACGAGGGAGCAACGGCTACCCGCAACCTTGTATTCGTTGCCCGCGACAGCACGAACGACGGGGTGACGAACTACGACCGGATCATCGTGAGGGAAGACCGCACGCCTCTTCCGACCGACGGAAAGTGGTTCGCCGTCTCGGCGGATGTGCAGCGGGACGGAACGACGCAGCGCTACGGATCGTGGTCGCGGGTGATCCGGTTTGATCCCGATCTGAAAGAGACAGTCATTTACTGGGGTCCCATCGCGCGCGTGGAAGGTTATCCGGAAAGTTATCGGCGCATGATCGAGACCGAAGTGGGATTCTGGCCTTCGGCTCCTGATGGCTGGTCCGTCGGTGAATGGTTTGAAGGACGCAACGGACTCACCCCGGAAATGTGGGGCGAGCAGATGGTGCGTTTCTCGAGCTTCTTCACGCGGGCTACGCAGCTCACGATCGCGAAAATCCCGTTCGATCTGCTGCTCGCGTACAACCCCACGATCGACGAGACCGAGCATCAGTTTCTCCTCGTCAACGATCGACAGAGGTACTCGACCCCGGCCAATCGAGAGCGTGCTGCGGGAATTCGTCAGCTTGCCTTCGCGAAACTCGATCAGACGCTCGCGGAGCTCAGAGGGTCGATCGATTTTCAGTCGACAGCACTCGTCGTCGTAAGCGATCACGGCCTCTCACCGCTCGATTCGCGGATCGCACTGAACAAGGTTCTGGTTGCTGAAGGATTCGCCACGCAGACGGGAGATGCGCTCGATCCTTCGAGCCGCTGGGCGGCCTTCACCTCAGGCCACATGGCGCACCTCTACCGGTTCGGAGAGACTAACGAGGCGGAAACAGCCCGGCTGGTGAAGGTGCTCACCGATCTGAGGGCCCCGGACGGTGAGCCGGCTTTTGATCTCGTCGAAACGAAAAAGCCGCAGCACCACCCGAACAGCGGCGACGTGGTCGCGTTCACCAACCCCCGCTTTGCCCTCAGCTCCTCGCTGCGCGGCGAGCTGTTCGAGCAGACAAATTATTTCGGGCAGCACGGAGGTCTCAACCGGCATACGGAGTTTCATGCCGTCTTCGCCGCTGAGGGAGCCGGTGTCGCACGCGGCCTCCAGATCCCGGCAGTCGAACAGACGGACATCGCACGCTACGTGAGCCTGCTGCTGGGGATCGAGCCGCCGAAGCAGGCGCGCTGAACGAGCGAAAAGGTGTCATCCTGAGCGAAGCGAAGGATCCCCACCGTGGCTTGCGGCAGAGCGAGTCCTCAGGGGATCCTTCGCTTCGCTCAGGATGACACGCGCTCGGCAGGCGCGGCAGCGCGCCTCAGGCGTCAGTCGAGGATCTGCGGGAACTGCCAGCGCGCTTCCCGCAGCTCTTCGGCGATCGCCTCGTCGTTCTCGAGTCCCGACAGCTCCGGGGCCTCCCAGTTGCTCATCCACATCGGGTTGACGTAAGGCAACACCGCAAGGCCGGTGACACGGACAGGAATTCCACGCTTTTCGAATCGCTCATTGAGATGAGCAATGACATCCGCGGCAGTCGGAATCCCTTCGGCGCTCTCGTCCTTCATCCTTCATCCTTCATCCTTCATCCTTCATCCTTCATCTTTCATCCTTCATCTTTCATCCTTGATCTCAAGCTCCTTCATCTTGCTCAGTAGAGTCCTGTAGCCGATGCCGAGCTGCTCGGCAGCTTCCGCGCGACTCGCGGTGCCCTCGAGAGCTGACGAGATTCTCGCGCGTTCCACGAGGGAGACCGCGCGTGAGGTCGCGTCAGCGAGCGTACCTGACAGATCGACGACGCTGCCGATCTCTCCTCCCGAAGCCCCGCCGCTCGAATGAATGATGAGATCCTTCGGCTCGATGAGATTTCTCTCGCACAGGATGACCGCGCGCTCGATGCAGTTCTCGAGCTCGCGCACATTGCCGGGCCAGTCGTAGTCGCGAAGGAGCTGCGCGGCTTCGGTCGTGATTCCCACGCCGGGCCGCCCGATCTCGCTTCCGATCTTTACGAGGAAGTGACGGATCAGAGCATCGATGTCGCCGCGCCGCTCGCGCAGCGGCGGAACGACGACGGGAAACACATTGATTCGAAAAAAGAGGTCTTCGCGGAAACGTCCCTCACGAACGGCGTCGTCGAGATCGCGATTCGTCGCGCAGATGATCCGGACGTTTGCAGTGAGCGTTGCCACTCCACCGATCCGTTCGAATTTCCGCTCCTGAAGCACTCGCAGAATTTTCGACTGGGTGCCGATCCCCATCTCGGCAATCTCGTCGAGAAAGATCGTTCCAGACTCCGCGAGCTCGAACTTTCCCATCTGGCGCGAAGAAGCCCCCGTGTAGGCCCCCTTCTCGTGACCGAAAAGCTCGTTCTCGATCAGGGTGTCGGGGATTGCGGCGCAGTTGAGGGCGATGAACGGCCGGTCCCTGCGGGGTGAGAGCTGATGAACCGCGCGGGCGAAAAGCTCCTTGCCCGTTCCCGACTCTCCCAGAAGCAGCACGGTCGAATCAGTAGCCGCAACCTTCTCGATCTGAACCGTGAGCGCTTTCATGGAGGGCGAGTCGCCGATGATCGCCGGAAACCCGTGCCGCTTCTGATACTCCTCGCGCAACAGCAGATTCTCGAAGCGGAGCCGCCTGTGATCGATTGCCCGTCGGATGAGCATGATGAGATGGTCGAGGTCGATCGGCTTCTGAATGAAATCCCAGGCTCCGAGCTTCATCGCCGTGACTGCATTCTCGACGGTTCCGAACGCCGTCATGACAATTACCGGACAGTCGGCGTCGACCTCCCGCGCTTCGCTCAGCACCTCGATGCCATCCGCTCCCGGCAACCGGAGATCCGTCAGAATCAACGAATATCGCCGGCCGTCTCGAAGCCGCCGGATCGCCTCCGAACCACTCGTGACCCAGTCGACTTCAAACGTTTCGGACGACAGCGCATCCATGAGCATTCGCCCAAGAGAGTCTTTGTCTTCCGCGAGAAGAATCGTGGTCATGTGCGCAACCGCATCAACATTCCCGCACTGCGCGAACGATCGGATCGAGTGGACGATCGAGGAGAAACATCGTGATGGCGGCAACGCCCTCGAGACGGCTGCCGCAAAGTCGAGCGAGATTCTCGATCGACAGCCCACCGAGGGCGAATGTCGGCACCTGCGCAGCCGCCTCGCGAAGCTCTTCGAGCGTCACAGCAGGTTCGCCTGGTTTTGAGCGAACCGGAAACACCGGTCCGAGAAGGATGTAGTCGGCTCCTTCCGCACGGGCCGCTCCTGCATCTGAAAGTGAATGGCAGGAACGACCGACAATCAGGGAAGAACCAACCGCTCGAGCTGCTTGCACGGGCATTCCACGCGAGGGAAGGTGGACGCCGTCAGCGCCCGAGGCGGCAGCCACATCGGGGCGACCATTGACGACGAAACGCGGGCCGCCTGCCGGGATCAGGGCCCTGCAACGGTCTGCGGCTCGCAGCAGCGCTGCGCCACCGAGCTCTCTCGCGCGCAGCTGAATGAAGTCGACTCCGTGGTGACTCAGCTCGGAAACGAGACGGAAGAATTCGCTCTCACGGGGGACCGAGTCAAAATCGGCAATTGCGTAACTCTTCATTGTCTTCGACTCGAATACTGGTCGCGGCGTGCCTGGAGGATATCGAGCAGGTCGCGGATACCGATCAGCAGGTGGAGAAATCCGAATCCGGACACCAGGCCACGGAAGTAGGGATTCGTAGCGATGGCTGTGATGGGAGGCGCCCAGGTGACCAGAGGGTTTCCCAGCCAGAAGCGGGTCCATGGCGCGAGGATGAAGAAGAGACCGGCTTCCAGACAATAGAGGATGAAAAAGACCCGAAGCGCCATTCGCTGCATTGTAGAAGGGGCGGGAGTCGCAGCGCAATGAGGGGAGAGGTTCGAACGCGGCGATCCGTCATCCTGACGTGCTTAAGTGCTGAATGCGGAAAAGGCCCAATGTTGAATGTTGACTTGTGAATGTTGAATGTTGAATGAGGACCGGGGCCCAATTCAACATTCAAAATTCACAATTTCAACATTCAACATTGGGCCTTTAGCATCCCTCGCTTCAGTCCCGCTTGATCCTGCTTCCCGAAGAACTGTCCGACGACGGCTTCGAAGAAGACTCTCTCGCCGGTCGTTCCACACGTGCCGGGGCCTGCCGCGGCGTCGGCCGTTCCACACGTGCGGGCTCGGTCCGTGCTGGCGGCTTGGCCTGAGTGCGCGGGGTCGATCGCGGAGTGGGTGACGCTTCACGGACTCGCGGTGTCACGCGGACCCCGCCAATCCCGTCGATGACCTTGCGAGGTACGGCGCGGGGCGCAGGAGTAGCGCGCTCCACCGGCTCGCGTTCAGTCCGTGTTCCACTCGTGCTGGTCGTCTCCCGGTTTCCGGCAGTACGGCTTGCCGGCTGCCGCCAGTTCTCGCGAACCACCGACTGCGAGTTGGAATCCGACCGGGTCGTGGTTGACGGACGCTCGACCGTTGGCCGCTCGACCGCGGGCCGCTCCACTGCCGGCCGCTCGACTGCCGGGCGGCGCCATTCCGTGTCGCGTGCCGGAGCTTTCCGCTGCTCAGGTGCGGCCTTCGGCTCCTGCGGCTGGATTGCCCTGCGGTCCACGGGGTTGTCGCGCTGAATCGTCGGCGTCGTGGCCGGAGTTGGTTTCGCGTCGGAGTCCGCCGAACGAGGTGCCGCACCACGCCACACGGTTCCCCGTGAAGGCTGGGACGGTTCGGTCCGCGTCCCTTCGGGAGCGGCCTGACCCACTCCGCCGCGCTGCAGACGACCAGTCGCAGTCTCGGAAGGCGTCGACGGGCGCATCACGGACGAGCGATCGACCGTCTCACCTGTTGCAGGAAGCAGCGTCGAGCGTCCCGTTCCAGCCGTCTGATCCGCACGGGACAAACGATCTCGAACCGTGGTCGAAAGCTCAGGGTCACGACGGAAAAAAGGAGTCAAATCCGCCGTGGTCCCTGAGCCCTCGTTGCCGGTACCACTTCCGATCCCGCGGCGCGCAATTCGCGATACCGCAGAAGCCGGATCCTTGATGTCATCACGGGTCAGACGGATTCCTCCCGTCACGAGGGAGCCGTCGCCGCGGGTCAGCCGTCCACGGATCGCATCCGTGGTGAGCGCTGCCCGGTCAATCCGCCTGGAGACCAATCCATCCGGAGTCACGAATGTCCACGGACTCAAGTCGGTGTCCCACAGTCTTACCCGGCCATGAAAGCCGAAGCCGACCTGGAAGCTTGAATAGCGATGGCGGTTGTAAGCCCAGTTGTAGTAGGGCGGATAGCAGTCATACCAGCCCGATGGAACCCAGCCGATGTAGCTCGGCCCGTACGCCCAGTAAACCCAGGCATGCGAGTATCCACCACCGGGGAGCCAGACCCACCCGTAATGCGGCATGTAGGACCAGCGGCCGTAATGGTAAGGCACCCATCCCCATGGCTCGCTCGAGACCCAGACAAGTCCGCCGTAGCGGCTGTGTACCCAGCGACCATGGTGATAGGGACGCCAGCCGATCGAAACGTGCGGACGCCAGACGTGCGTGTTGTATGTGTCGACGTAAATCCAGGTTCCATGCGAGCTGAGCGAACGATCGGCATAAGCAAGACGCCGATCGAGATAGCGGCTCGACCTCGTACGGTATTCTTCTGCGCGATCGAGATACCAGCGCTCGAAGTCGTTGATTCCGCTGTACGCCAGCGAAACTGTTTCGACGTCGCGATCGTCGATCGTTGCCTGCTGGCCTCGACGCAAACGTCGCTCGCCAAAGGGCGTCCTCACTTCGAGGCTTCCTTCATAGACCGAAACGATGTCGCGCCCACGACCGTCCGAATCGACTCCGTAGATCGCATCCTCGGAGCTCTCGTAACTCGCGTTGATCGTGTCGAGACGCAGCGGCGAGGTGTTTTCCGACAGTCGATGGACAATCAATAGTCCCGACTGCAATTCGACGATCGTCTGCTCGCTGTCGCCCTCGTAGCTGTCGAGGATGGACAGGAACCGGATCGAAGTGCTGCGGTCGAGCGCGAGAATGTTCCCGTCAGCGAGCATGATCTCCGAGCGTCCACGGCGGTCCGTCTCGATGACGTCGCCGGGAAACACCGGGATATTGATCGCAGCCTCGACACCTTCGTCGTCACCGGACTGCCGGATCAGTGTTCCACCCTCGTCGAAAGTGAAATACGACTGGTGCTTCGACTCGGCCCAGAGGGGCGCGGCGACGAGAAGCATTACAGGAAGCAGGAATCTGAGTTTTCGCATCGAACTTCTCCTAACCACGACAGGCTTCGAATGCGGGCGACATGCCACGAGGTCAGCCGCAGCTAAACCTGTCGTATCAGTAGGTTACGTCAGGACGAGCTCGCCTGTGAGCAACTTCGATTCACCGAAAGAGGACACTACGTCACCCGCAGATGTCAGCCGAGCCTTAGTTATTCATGTATAACAGATTGGGCAAGTCATTCATTTCGGAAAGAGCCCTACAGTCTTCCCCTCTCCCCGTGTGAACGGGGAGAGGGGCCAGGGGCATAGGCACTAACTTTAGGGAAGTAGCCAGCTAAAAAAGCAATGTCCTTCTTCTCACTCAGCCATTCGCACATTCGTAAAGTTAGTGCTTATGGGGGCCAGGGGTGAGGGGCCGCGCAGGCAATTCAAATGTAACCAACCAGCGGGAGCCGCTACAAGCCCTTAACGCCCCTCTCCCGGCGCGCGACGATCTCGCAAGTCCTCAACGTCCGCGCGAATGCCGCGCGCCACCCTCTCCCCGACTTCGCGGGGAGAGGGAGAGAACAAACGCCGCGCCTCAGCGCCGCGCCCGTTCCCTCGGAAGCTCGAGCACGATCCGTTCGACGATCTCCGCCGTCGACTGCTCTTCCCGCACTTCCACCGTTACATCAGCCATACGGTAATACTTCAGGCGGTGCATGAATAAGCCGTGCGCATGGCTCTCGTCATGGAACATCGGACGTTCCGCGGACTTTTCCTGGATGCGGCTCATGAGGAGAGGAAAGGGAGCGGAGAGGTAGATGGAGAAGCCCTCCGCTTTGATGAACTGGATATTCTCCTCGAACGTGAAGGTCCCTCCTCCCGTCGCGATGACGCCGCTCTCGACATTCTTCGTTGCGCGCAGAAGGTCGCGCTCGCGCTTCCTGAACCACGGCTCGCCCTGAGCGGCGAAGATCTCTTTGACGGACATCTTCTCGGCCGCTTCTACCAATTCGTCGAGGTCGAAGAATGGGACCTGAAGCCTCAGGCCCAGCTCGCGGCCGGTCGTGGTCTTCCCTGCCCCCATGAATCCGATGAGAAAGATCTTCACCGCGACGACTCCGCCGCCTCGAGAAGTTTCGCCACATTCTCTGCGATGTCGCTCGAGTCATAGATTGCAGAGATGACCGCGGCGGAGTCAGCTCCGGCGGCCAGCACGGAAGCGATGTTCGAGGAGTCGATGCCGCCGATGGCAATGATCGGTTTTCCGGTCTCCGCCCTGATCCGCGCGATCGCTTCGACTCCGAGCGGCTCGCGGACATTCTTCGTCGGCGAGTGGAAAATCGGACCGATGGCAACATAGTCGATCTCGTCGCGCCCCGCGGCGACGACCGCTTCCCGAATGTTGTGCGTGGAAAACCCGATGATGAGGCCCGGTCCGCCGGCGACCTCGCGTGCCCGCCCCGGACTTAGGTCAGTCGGACCGAGGTGCACGCCGTCCGCACCGATTGCAACGGCGAGGTCGACGCGATCGTTGACAAACAACATGGTTCCTTCCGGAGTCAGCGCCCTGGCGCGCACGAGATCGCCGTAGAGCCGGTCGTCATGCGAGGTCTTGTCGCGAACCTGAATCCAGCGCACGCCTGCACCCACGAGCTCCACGACGTCCTCATAGGGTGCCGTCGAGCGCGTCAGTGCGTAGAGCGGAGGGACGTCGCGCCGCTGGAGCTTCACGGTTTTCGAGAGAATTCTTCCATGAAACGGGTCGAGTAGTCGCCGCTCTGGAACCGGGGGTCGTCGAGTATCGCGCGATGAAGCGGGATGGAGGTTTTGATGCCCTCGATCGTGAAGAGCTCGAGCGCCCTGCGGCCGCGCGCGATCGCCTCGTCCCTGTCTGCGCCCTGCGTGATCAGCTTCGCGATCAGCGAATCGTAGTGCGGCGGAACTACGTAGTCGCGATACGCCGCGGAGTCGACACGTACACCCGGCCCGCCGGGAGGATGAAACGTCGTAATCCGTCCCGGGTGCGGCGCGAACGTTACGGGATCCTCGGCGTTGATCCGGAATTCGATCGCATGTCCGCGGAGCGGAATCGGTCCCTCCGGAAACGACAGCGGAAGTCCCGCCGCAACGCGGATCTGCTCCTTGACCAGGTCGTAGCCGGTGACCTGCTCGGTGACAGCGTGCTCGACCTGGATCCGCGTGTTCATCTCCATGAAATAGAAGTCGCGGCCATCGAGGAGGAACTCGATCGTTCCGGCGTTGTCGTAGTTCACTGCTTTCGCGACGCGAACAGCGGCCTCGCCCATCTTCTCGCGCAGCTCGTCGTCGAGAGCGGGAGATGGCGATTCTTCGATGAGTTTCTGATGGCGGCGTTGCACCGAGCATTCGCGCTCGCCGAGGTGCATCACCCTGCCGTGCTTGTCGCCGAAGACCTGGAACTCCACATGGCGGGGGCGCTCGAGGTACTTCTCGAGATAGACGTCGGCGACGCCGAAGGCGCGTTCCGCCTCACTCCGGGCGGTCTGCCATGCATTCTCCAGCTCCTTGTCATCCCAGCAGATGCGCATTCCGCGGCCACCGCCTCCGGCGGATGCTTTCAGGATGATCGGGTAACCGATTCCCGCCGCAACGGTCGAAGCCTGCGCGAGCGACTCGACCGGCCCATCGCTGCCGGGTACGATCGGGACCCCTGAGGCCTTCACGGTCTCGCGAGCTTTCGATTTGTCACCCATCAGCCGGATCGTCTCCGCCGCCGGGCCGATGAACGCGAGTCTGCATTCCTGCAGAACATCGGCGAAATGATCATTCTCCGCGAGAAACCCGTAGCCGGGATGAATCGCATCGGCGCCCGTGATCTCGGCCGCCGCGATGATGCTCGAGATGCTGAGGTAACTCTGGCGCGATGTAGGCGGGCCGATGCAGACGTCGTCGTCGGCATAGCGGACGTGCAGCGCGTTGCGGTCGGCTTCCGAATGCACGGCAACCGTCTTGATGCCGAGCTCTTTGCAGGCCAGGATGATGCGGAGCGCGATCTCGCCGCGATTGGCGATCAGGATTTTCTTGAACATAGTCTGAGTATTCTGCGCCTCGGGATCGGCCGTCACGCTGCCGTGTCATCCTGAGCGCAGCGAAGGATCCCCTTCCTCGAAGCTGTATCGCGAGGCTTCAGGGGGATCCTTCGCTGCGCTCAGGATGACACACAATCAGGGATCGCGCACCAGCCCTCTACGGTTGTATTGCGAAGAGCTTCTCTCCGTATTCGACAGGCTGGCCGTTCTGCGGGTAGATCTTCACGATCACTCCCGATATGTCGGACTCGATCTCGTTCATCAGCTTCATCGCTTCGATGATACAGAGGACGCTCGCCTTCTCGACACGGTCCCCTTCATTGACGAACGAGTCCGACTCCGGATTTGCGCTGCGGTAGAACGTCCCGACGATCGGTGAGGTGATGATGTGCCACGAAGAGTCCACCTGCTCCTCATCGGAAGCGGCGGCTGGCGCAGCGGATGACGGCGCTTCCTGCGGAAAAGGCGCAGGAGCCCACGACTGTTGCAATGTGGGAGCGGCTCCGGGTGCCTGGATCGAGGGAGCTTTCTTTCCCTTGATCCTGATCTTCACTCCCCCGCGTTCGACCTCCAGGTAGGAGATCCCGCTGGACGATACCTTGTCGATCAACTCCAGAATTTCTTTAAGCGTCAACGACCGTCACCTTTCGCCTCAGAGCAGTTCAGCGCCGAGGGCCTGTTTTGCTTTCGCCAACTCGAACCGGGCGCGACCATAGTTCCCGTCCGGCTTCAGCACCATCAGGATAAAGTAATCGGGGCTGACTGCGGAAAGAAACGTCGTGTATTTCTCGGTCACGAGGGCGAACTGGGTCACCTCTCCGGTGTCGAGCTCGGTGCTGGAGAGCCGGACAGTCCGGATGAAAGACCCGAATTCCGCGCTCATCGTTTCCAGCGGAACGCCCGCATCCGAGATGGTGTGCACCGCGATCCCGTCGAGGCCGACCAGACTCACCGCGCGAGTGCCTTCCACGCGATTCCGCAGCCCGGCCAGCACCGTCTCAATCATTCTGCCTCTTTTTCCTCTGGATCAGCGCGAGCCAGCGCTGGAGCTTCTCGACGGTCCGTTGGCGCTCCTCGTCCAGATCCGGAACGATCGATAGCACAGGGGGATTTTCCTCGGAGCTCATGGCCATCTCTTCCCCTCTCCCCGCGGGAGAGGGGTCAGGGGTGAGGGTATCCCACGTCGCAACTTCCGTGATCTCTTCCATGTCATACGTGACTTCGCTCTCAGGCCCCTCGAACGAAAACTGATCGAGCTCTGTGCCCGATTCGCTTTCACGATCGTTGAAGGGGTCATCAGGGGCCCTCACCCCTGACCCCTCTCCCGCGGGGAGAGGGGAAGAAAGCTCCCTCACCCCTGACCCCTCTCCCGCCGGGAGAGGGGAAACATCGTCCGCTGTCACACTCCGGAACTCGGGAATCTCCTCGGTGACCTGAATCGGGCGGATGTACTTTTCGGGATTGAGCTGCCGCTCGAGCGTCTCGATGCTCGCCTGCACTTCCTGATCGGAGGGGATGAAGGCATGCACGAGCTTGAACTTCTTGATCGCTTCGACCTTCTCCCCCAGTGCAAGATAGGAGTCGGCCGCAAGGCGGGCGGCGACGACGTTTTCCGGGTCGAGTTGAAGCGCACGGTTGAGCGCTTCCACTGCTTCGCCATGGCGCTCCTGCTGCGCGAGCAGCCGTCCGAGAGTCACCCATGCCGAAAGGTAGGCAGGGTGCTTTTCGATTCCTGTGCGGAGGACGCGCTCGGCCTCATCGGGATGTCCAGCCTTGCGGAGCTCTTCGCCGAGGGGTACGAACATCCTCGATCCGGGATCGGAGGCAAGGCGCGCCTTGAGCTCGTCGATCTTCGGAGTCTCCGGGCCGGACATCAGTGGATGCCTTTCGGACCGCGGTTTCTGGACAAAACGTTCATTTGAAAGTTCTCGTTACGGCAGATGACCGCCCTGGCGGGCGGTCATCGAAGTTCAGTTTGATTCTCTATTCATACTATGGAGGTGGCGGAGGAGCGGCCGTCGCCGTACCGGTCAGCGGCACCGTGGCGTTGCCCCCGTTCGTCGTGATCGCAACCGAGCCCTGGAAACTTCCCGGGGCCGCCGGTGTGAATGTGACATTGAACACCGCCTCACCGCACGGTGCGAGTGACGTGCTCGAGGCTACCGAGCTCGAGAACGGTGGCATCGGGCTGGCCGGCCCAACGCTCATCACGGTGAGCGTGCCGCCGCCCGTGTTGACCAGAGTGACCGTCTGCTGAGCAGACGTCCCCACGACCGCAGAGAAAGACAGCGAACGAGGATCGAGGAACAGCTCGGGCGTTGAAGCCGGATTGATCGTGAGCGCCCGATTCAGAGTGTCGTCGCAGCTGGTTACGAAGTCTTCGAAGTTGACACTGAAGAACGTCGTGGCCGGACGGCTGCCACCCGCAGGGCAATCGACTTCGTCGAGCTCAAGAGTGGCCGGTACGACAAACGTGTAGACAGCGACCAGGTTTACAGGATCGTAAGAGACGCGGGTCGACGGGACTGTGACGGCATCAGGGCCCTGTCCGATCCTGAAGCGGCCGTTGCCACTGGTACCGCTCACGGTCGCCGTAACCTCCTGCCCCACCGTTACAACCGAAGGCGTGACGCTTAGAAGCTGTAGTCGGGGAAGTATGTAAGTGAATCCGCCCGCTATGAGAGCAGTCGCCCCGTCCTCGATGTTCGTCACACTGATATCCCCTGCGATCGTCGTACCGGGCGCGCAATTCGGAATGAATGGTCGGTTCGTCGTTGCTATGATTTGTGTACCCGATACGCTCACGACATTCGCCGCGACGCCACCGATGACCACTGCCACCGGTTCGTCGAAGCCCCATCCATCGATTCTGACTCTCGTTCCGCCCAGCGCGCTGCCGCTCGTCGGTCCGACCGCCGTGATCTGCATTCCCGGTCCGTACCGGAACGCCCCCGGAAGCACAAAATCCGTACCTGAGGCCTGGTTGAGGACCCTGAGAGTGACCTGCTGGTCGCGGAGAGCCGATCCGAAACCGAGTGCCGGTGGCGTCAGCGCGATGATCCTGTCGAAGGTCACCTGCTGGATTTCGAGCTCGACCTGATTCAGAAGAGCACCCCCGGGGGAAAGAGCGCCGCCCGTTCCGAAGAACGCCCGCACAGGTGCCTGGAAGCCTTCACCGAAGATCGTGATGCGCGTGTTGCCTTCGTTCGGTCCCGAAGAAGGCGCGACGTCACGAATGACAGGCGTGAGAATCGGGACTTCGTAGCGGAACGCGGTCGGAGCGGTCGCCCGCTGCTCGGCCGGAGTTTCCGATTCGCTGATGACGAGTATCTGCACTTCACGGAACTGCTCGGTCGGTCCCAGGTTGATCTGGGGAGCGAGCACGCGGATCTCGGTCGGCGTCGATGAGAGAATCACCGCCGGCCTGTCGCCGAAGAACACTCTGAGCGGCGGCTGGAAGTTCGTCCCTCGTATGACGATCGTCTCGCCACCCTGCGGTCTCGCCACATTCGGGGTCACCGATGTGATTGTCGTGATGATCGGTGGCGGCACCGGAGGAATGACGGGCTCCGCGAGCCACTGAACACCAATCGTCTGTGTGACGTTGTTCACGCGGACGGTAACCGTCGCGGCGCCCGGCGCGCCCGATGTGAGCGTCGCCGTGGCAACGCCGTTCGTGGTCGTACGGATCGTCGTGGCGGTTCCCGTATCGAGGAAGGTACCGAGGTTCGTGGAGAACTCGTCGGCAGTCCCGTTGGGGACCGGCGCGCCTGACTGGGAAACGGTGGCCGTGATGGTCGTGGTGGACCGGACCACCGGCGTTGCATTCGACACCGCAAGGACGATCGTGGCTCCCGTCGGAGGCGGAGTGCCACTTCCGCCGCCACCGCCGGGAGGTGCAGTTGGAGGAGGTGCGGTCGGCGATTCACCGCTGCAGCCGCCCAGTAGAGCCATCATCGCAACCAGAGCGATTCCGACTACTCGATGATTCATCGTTCTCATGTGCATCCCCCGCCGACTCACGTTCCCGAACCTCGCCATGTTCTCTTTCAAAGTACCCGTATGCGTCAATTAAAGGCAGCCGGCGCAGAAGGTAAACGGCGCCTGCGCCCTGGCGGAAACTCTCTCGCCACTGATCGTTTCGCCGAAGATGTCGATGATCACGTCCATCTTTACGAAGCGGTTTCCTGTTTCAGGATCGCGCCCGCCGTTCTGCGGCAGGAGCGCGACGTACGGCGCCTGCTGGAGCGATCCGATATCGAACACCGTAAATGTATTGAAGCTTGTCGGGCTGCCGCCGACAGGCACGGTCCCCGAAATCGTTCTCACGAACGAGGCTGGAACCAGCGAGCCGCCGTCGGTTCTCCGATAGCTGACCTGGTAGCGGATCAGCTCGACAGAGAGGAACCGGGGGTCGGAGTCGACGCGCTTCTGGATTGCCCTCAGCAATATCGTCCCCAGTTGTGTCGTGGGCAGGTTGAGCAGATCGATGGTATCGATGTCCTGGTCGATCGTCGCAAGCATCTCTACCGGCGAGGACTCCCTGTTGATTTCGCTGCAGCCGCTGATCGAGCCGACCAGCAGGGCCATGACGATCACAAACGCAGCCGATTTTCTTCTCATAATGTTCCCTTCACCCCTGATCCCGTTTCCCCTGTTCATGCGAAGGTCTCCCTCATCTACGTGCCGCGGACGATGCGGGGCGTGATGAAGATCAGCAGTTCGTCGTGACGCCGTGTGGTGTTCCTGTTCTTGAAGAGCTGTCCGAGCACCGGAATCTGATGCACGATCGGCACGCGATTCTCGGCGTCGTTCTCGGTGGACTGGTAGATTCCGCCGATCACGGCAGTGCCGCCATCGCGGACCATGAGACGGGTCTGTGCTCTTCTCGTGATGAGCGGCACGTTCTCACCGCCCGTCACGCCGAGGCCTTCAGCAGGCTCGACCTTCTGGACCTGAATGATCATGATGACCGTGTTTTCCGCGGTGATCTGCGGCGTGACGCTGAGCCGGAGCGTGGCATCGACGAAAGCGACGGTCGTGGTGAAGTTCACGCGTGTCTGGAAGGGGATCTGGATACCGCTCTGGATTTCCGCCGCCGCGTTGTCCTGAGTCGCAATCCTCGGTGCCGAGATCACCCGCGCCAGACCTTCGTTTTCAGCTGCCGCGAGAAGAAGATCGAGGTCGAACGTTCCGAGCACGTTCGTCAGACTGATGTCGAACACCGTCCGTCCGATCGCAAGATCGAAGACTGATCCTGGCCCGCCCACTCCCGTGTTGATCCGGTTTGGCCACTGAAGACCAGTTCCGGTTCCGAGTGCCGGATCGAAGTCGGCATTGAATCCGAGACTGAACCCGAACTGTCTCGAGAACGTCTTGGTCGTTTCAACGATGCGCGCTTCGATGATGACCTGCGGCGTCGGGATGTCGACGGTGTCGACCATGTTGAGCATCAGCCGCAACGCTTCCGGGATATCGGTCACGATGATCTGATTGGTGCGGTCGTCGATGATGATTTTGCCCCGAGGTGAAGCGAGCTGCGTCAGCAGTCCCGAAATCTCAGTTGCTTTCGCGTACGAAAGACGGCGCGCAACCGAGGTCGTCGGCACGTTGAGACGCCGCTCTTCTTCCCGCCGACGGCTCGCCGCCGCCTCGGTCGCCAGGCGATCGACAGTGCCGATGCGCATGACGTTGCCCTCGAGGTCGTAAGCGAGGCCGTTCTGCTTGAGGATCAGCTCGAGTGCCTGATCCCAGGGAACGTCGGTGAATTCGACGCTGACCGTACCGGTGACCTGGGGATCGATCGCAATGTTCAGTCCTGTGAGCTGCGCGAACGTGCGGAGCACGTCCTTGATGTCGGCATCCTTCAAAGTGAGGCTAAGCGGTTCTCCGGTGTAGACCCGCTCTTCGGTGCTGAGCGTCCGACTGGTTCCCGGCTCGATTCCTCCGCTGAGGTCGATCGACGGACCGACCCTCGTGATGGGCGGCTCGATGAAAACGTCTTCGACAGGAGACACGCGCGCAGTGGATTGCGGCAACGTCGCCGTCGCGCTCGAGCGCGGGCCCGACTGCGGCGCCGGGCTGTTGACCACATGCGTCGTCACCGGCCGGAATGCCGGCTCTTCCCGGGCGGGAGGAGGAGGCATAACCATCGCCACCGATGGAGCTTCCTCTTCGAAAATGTTCGATTCAGGCCGCGGGGCCTCCCACTCACGGACCGCGGGAGGCGCTTCTTTCCGGGCAGCAACCTTCACGACTTCAGCTGCGGGGGGCGGCGGGACTGCGGCCACCACCACCGGCTCAGGCTCCTGCCAGACGACTTCTGCAGGTGGAGGTTCGCTGGTGATTCTCGATTCCGCACTCCCGGCGAGCCGGACAGGTTCAGTCCTTGCCTCGAGGCGGACAGGTTCACTCGACTGCGCGAGTGCCGCAGGCGGAATGGCCGTCTTGCGGCCGAAAGTCAGACGCAGAGTGCGGCCTTCTTTTGCAATGTCGTAATCAATCAGTTCGTCGAGGTCGACGACAATTCTGGTGATCGCTCGAGGCGTCAGCTGGAACTGGGAAACACGAACCTGCCGCACGCTTGCAGCAGTGACTTCAAAGCTCTTTTCGCGGACATGATTGGTCACACCCTGGAGGTCGACGACCAGCCGGAGCGGATTCGCAAGCCGGAAGCTTTTGTATTCCACGGTGCCATCGGTCTCGAGGATGAGCTCGTCTCGAACGGTTCGAACACTTCGAAGTCTGGTTGCAGGCGGAAAGTTCGACTCGAAGGAGCTCGCGACCTGCGCGGCAGGCTGCGGTTCCGGAAGTTCGGATACGGTGATCTCCGCCTCGTCCATCGGAGGTGGTGCCACTTCCGGAGCGACGTCTTCAACGCCGGCCATCAACGGCTCCGAGAAGTCGATCACGACGTCGCCATCCACGCTCGTCGCGGTGGCGGCCATCGGAGCCGTGAATCGGACGGTCACGCGGGTGAGCGGCTTCCCGAGCTCGATCGCCTCATCCGCAGCAACGGATGCAATGTACGAGGGGAGATTGGTCGGGAGTGCCAGATTGAAAGCCTTGGTAGTCCGCGGAAGATCGAGAACAAACACATCGGGTTGCGGGCTGTACGAGGTGTACGCAGGCGCCCCGGTGGTTTGCAGCACGAGTCGCGGCGCGGGAAGCGATTCAGCGCGGAGAGCATCGAGAGTCGCCCGTTCCCCGTTTCCCCCACTCGGAACCGTGGATCCTGCCTGCACAACATCCGACGGATTCCCCGACGCGCAGGCAACTGCGAGGACCAGCACGCTTCCCATGACGAGCAGACGCAGCGTTTTCATCTTGCCTCCCACCATCCCATCACCATCACAACCCTCCACGTCACCCGTGGGCAGTTTAGACCCTGCCATCACGCACTGCTGCGCGTGCCGGCGAAAACGGCCTTCAACGTCTAGTCGCCTCGGACTGCGGCGAGATTTCCTTCACGACTTCACGGAATCTTTCGATTCGCGTTGGGTCATTCACTTCCTGCCGAAACACGACGGACAGCGCCGTGATCCGGATTACTTCACCATCGAATACTTTGTCGCCGGCCCTCAGCAGATAGCCGCTGTTGTCGGGGCCATTCACCATCGCGACGTAACCCTCACGGGTTCTGACGACGCCCTGAAGATCCAGCTCCTCGATGAGGAACCCTGCAGCTCCCGGAGGTGCGTTTTCCCGGCTCAACTGCGGAGCCGGACCGACGAGCGAGCGGAACGGATCGCGACGGCCCTGAGGGTCGTAGCGATAGCTGTCTGCCGCATCAGGATCCTCCAGGATCCCCTGAAGATCCTGCTGGAGTGTTTCCTCGGGAGACTGCGCCGGAGCCGGCGGTTGCTGAGCGACCGCAATGAGAGCCGTCGCGGCAATCGCCAGCAGCACGAACAGAAGTCTCTTTTTCATCATCGCCATCACTCTACTCCGCCCGGGGTTCCATCCGGCGATGCCACGTCGTCCTTCGGCTCGATATAGACGAAGGTCTTCGCAACGAATTCACTCGTCACGGTGCGATCGGTCTGAGCGCCGAGCGCCGTGATCGAGAACTGCTCGACGTTCATGATCCGGGAGAAATTACTCAGCCGATTGAACAGAATCGCGAGGTTGTGGTAACCACCCTCCACCGCGATGCTGATGGGCCACTCGGAGTAGACCTCGCTCTCGGCAGAGGGGACCAGCGGCGGGAACGAGATCCGTCGCAATACGAAGTCACCCTGGTCGACAAGCGCTTTGATCTTCTTGATGATCTCTTCGGTGTTTCTGCTGGACGGGAGAATGCGCCGGAGCTTGTCGAGCTCCAGCTCGAGCCGCTTGACCTCTTCCCGGAACTGAGGAAGTTTCTTTTCGGCTGAGCGTCCGGCCTGAATCTTCTTTGCGAGCTCGTCGAGCTCCGCGTCGACCGTGACGATCTGCGCGTTGATCGGCTTGACGAGAAAGTGATGCACGCCGTAAACGATCAGCGCCGCGAGGACGAGCCCGATGAGCAGCCCGTAATACCAGGGCTTGCCTTCCAGTCCGAGTTCGAGGGCCATCGGTTCCCCCTATGTCCCCGCACCCGGAATGGGCGCATCAACTGGTTGAGCGGATACCGCAGGATCTCCCGCCGCCTGTGCCGCGAGCTCGTCCTGAGCGTAAGTGAAGACGAACGTCATTCCCCATGTGTAGACCGTGGTGTTGCCTTCCTGTCCGGTCGTCACGGCGTCGAC
>JBGSYJ010000322.1:0-1811 GCA_041750915.1 Thermoanaerobaculia bacterium
ATCGAGCGCGCGCAGAAGCAGGTCGAGGGACGCAACTTCGAGATGCGCAAGCATCTGCTCGAGTACGACGACGTCATGAACAAGCAGCGCATGTCGATCTACGGACTGCGCCGAAGCATCCTCGAAGGTCGCGAGGGCAAGGAGTACATCCTCAACGCCGCTGAAGACATCGTCGAGCTGCTCGTCGAGAACCATCTTCCGGAGAATACTGAGGAGTGGAATGAAGCCGAGCTGAACGCCGAGCTCTTCGACTTCTTTGGTTTCGATCTTCGCAGCCGCAACATCAAACTCGATGAAATGGGGCGCGACAGCATCAAGGACGAACTGCACGATGCAGTGCGGAAGCGTTACGAAGAGAAGGAAGCTGTCGTTACGCCCGAGATGATGCGGCTTCACGAAAAGTATTTGTTGCTCCAGGTCATCGATGCGCAGTGGAAAGAGCACCTTCTCATGCTCGATCACCTCAAGGAAGGCATCGGCCTGCGCGGCTACGGACAGCGCGATCCGCTCATCGAGTACAAGAGGGAATCGTTCGGCCTCTTCCAGGAAATGATGGAGCGCATCCAGGACCGCGTTATTCAGTATCTGTGGAAGCTGGAAGTCGCTCCGAGACAGGAAAGCTCCGCGCCGCCACCAAGGCTGAGGGCCCCTGAGATGCCACGGCAGAACCTCACGTTCTCGGCTCCTTCGAAGGAAGCCCCGCAGCCCGTCAGGCGAGCGGCGGCGAAGGTCGGTCGAAACGACCCCTGCCCTTGCGGTTCGGGCAAGAAGTACAAGAAGTGTCACGGCGCCGCGGCTTGAGACGCCCGCCCGGCCAGATCTGAGTTGTGAGTGATCCGCCGTCCGGCCAGTTCTGAGTTGTGAGTTCTGAGTTGTGAGTGCAGCGTCAGGCATTTCGATGCTTGCAGCATCATGATGCTGTATAGTTGATGCGTGCGCACCACGATCACTCTCGATTCGGATGTGGCGTCCCGTCTCGACCGATTGAAAAAGACCCGGCCTTTCAAAGAGCTCGTCAATGATGCATTGCGGGCCGGGCTGGATGAGATCGAGCGAGAGAGCTCGACCAAGCCGCGCCGCTACTCTCTGACTCCGGTCAAGGGCCGGCCTCTGCGGACGGATCTCGATAACATTGCCGAGGTCCTCGCAGAGGTAGAGGGAGACGGCTTCAGGTGAACCTGGTCGATTCGAACATCCTCATCTACGCGAAATTCTCAGATCTTCCGCAGCACGAGCGTGCGAGGAGCTGGCTGGAAGCACAGCTCAGTGCGCCCGGCAAAACGGGGATCCCCTGGCAATCCTCGCTCGGCTTCCTCCGGCTGGCCACGAACCCGAGACTTTTCGGGCGGCCGTTGGAGGTGGGCGCTGCCTGGCGCCAGGTGCTCGAATGGATCAACCACCCGCGCGTGTGGATCCCGGAGCCGACCGAAGATCACCCGCGGGTGCTGGGATCCATCATCGCTCAGGTGAAGGTGACCGGGAACCTGGTACCGGACGCGCATCTGGCTGCGATTGCGATCGAGCACGGACTGACGGTCTGCAGCGCGGACGCCGACTTTGCGCGTTTTCCCGGTGTGGTGTGGATGAACCCCATCGCGGGCTGAGAGGACTGGAACCACGAATGGCAGATGAAAAAGTGACTCGCTCCACGGAACCGATCGGCGGAGCCAACGTGCGGAAACCGCGCACTCTGGCCCAGTACTTCGGCGTGACCATGCGGGGATTCTGTATGGGATGTGCCGACGTCGTGCCCGGCGTTTCCGGCGGAACGATGGCCTTCATTCTCGGGATCTACGAGGAGTTGATCGATT
>JBGSYJ010000323.1:0-7036 GCA_041750915.1 Thermoanaerobaculia bacterium
ATTCCCCACGAACCACTCGTTCACAAAAATGAAGAGCGGACGATGCGGCTTTTCGACGGTGATGCAATCCAGCTGATACTCGGTGTTCAGACTGCAGAGGTCATGCACGGTGTACTGATCTTCGAGACCGAGCCCGACGCGATGATCGATGAAGAAGTTCTGGGACTGATTTCGCTGCTGGTCAGTCAGGCAGCGGTCTCCATTCAGGACCAGACACTCAAAGCTGATCTGCGGGAGCAGACGAGGCAACTCGAGCACCAGGGTGCAACACTCGAAGCCATTCTCGAAGTTTCGAAGAATCTCCTCGTGAATTACGACGCGGACCTGATCCTGTCGCAGATCGCGACGTCACTCCGGAGCGCCATGCAGTTCGAGATTGTCGTCGTTGGACTACTCGACGAAAAGCTGGACGTGTTCATCTCCAGGGCGCATGCCGGTCTGGACGATATCTGGGACGAGGTCCGCGACCGGAAGATTCCGGCCGTAGAGATGAGGCAACTGATGCGCCCCGGATATCGAGTTTCCCAGTCCTACTTCATTCCATCCAGTCAGCTCTGGAAAGACGAGAATTTTCTCTATCTCAGAAAGGAGGAGGACGGCCTTCGCTTTCAGGACTGGACTGCCCTCGACATGCTCCTCCTCCCTCTGTTCGATAAAGATCGGCTCATCGGTTACATTTCCGCGCGGGAGCAGGGTGATGGCAAGCAGCCCGATACTCAGAGAATGAAAACGCTCGAGATTTTCGCCAGCCAGGCCGTCGCTGCGCTGCAGTCAGCGCGACAGTATGAGGAGATACACAGGCTGACGCAGCTGGATCCTCTGACAGCAGCCTACAACCACCGCTACTTCCAGGATACCCTCCGGAAGGAGATCTATCGCCATCAGCGCCTTGGACACGGGCTCGCGGTCGCGATGATCGACATCGATGACTTCAAGGCGATGAACGATACCTACGGCCACCCCGCAGGAGATGCAGTGCTACGCGGGCTCGTCGACGAGCTGTCGGTGAACGTGCGCGATATCGACGTCGTCTGCCGGTATGGCGGCGAGGAGTTCGCCATCATTTTCCCGGAGACGCCGGCTGACAAGGCATTGGAAGTGATGAAGAGACTCCGTGCCTGCGTGGCAGGTCGTGAGTTTCCAATCGGCGAAGACGGGAAGACGGTTCGCATCACGGTCAGCAGCGGTGTGGCGGTCTATCCTCAGGACGGCTCGACGGCAGTCGATCTCGTCGGCCGGGCTGACTTTGCGCTTTACGAAGCCAAGAGACAGGGCAAGAACACCGTCGTCATGGCACAGTCGGCCCTGGCAAGCTGACGAGTGCGCTCAGTCCGCCACCGCCTGCGGAAGCTTCAGAAGAAGCGATCGGGGGATTGGGTCTCCCACGTCGAAGCCGTTGATGTGAGCCACGGTCTCGGCGTCCTGCTGGTTCCCCGTTGCCCGAACTGCGGCCTCCGCCCAGGACGATGTCGGAATCGTTCCGAGCCGCATCCTTGCCGGCTCGATCCTTCGCGCGAGTTCACGGTCGAATCTCGTAGTTGAGAGAAGGCCTGCGAGCGCACTCTGGTTTCCCTGCCGACCCGGCGTAATCTGCATCATCACGACGATGCGATCACCCTCAGCGAACTGAGTCGTTTCGACGGATACCACACCCTGCTGCGTCTGTCCCTGCCAGAGGTCGACCGTGAAACGCTCTCCGGTCCTCGCCGCCGCCGTGGTCGAGGTCACGTAGGTGAGATTCATTTTCTGAACCAGACCTCTGACCCCATCCTGCACGGACCGCGCTCCCTGAATCGCCGAAACCGGGATCTCCTGAACGACCATCGCGCCGCCAGTCCCCTCTTTCGGTGACATGGCGAAGAGTGTTCCGGGCTGCGCGGTTGCCTTCCATCCGGCCGGCACCGGCATCACGATTCCGTGCCGTCGTTGATAGATGGTGTTCTCACGGATCGTCGTCTGCAGGGTGCTCGGTCCCACGATCATTCCCTCCATCTTCCGGATGAATGAGTCGCGCTCGACCTCGCGGGCCGTGAATGCACCTCCGCTCCGTTCCTGCAGCTCAACGATCTCGTTTCGAACGGTCTGGACGCGAAGGGCGGGATCCGGATGCGAGAGAAAATACTGATCGAGAGAAGACGTTCCACCCCTGTCGAGGCGCTGTAGAACCTGAAGCATATCCGCTGCGCCAACCGGGTTGTACCCCGCCTCGGCCATGTAGGCGGTACCGAGAACGTCGGCATGAGACTCCTGGGTCCGGGAGTATCGCTGGAACAGCAGCTGCGCACCGACTTGTGCGAGGCCTCCGTATGCCTGTGTCGCGGCGGGCCCGGCCAGCACGGAACCGAGGACGAGTCCGAGCTGTGCAAGCTGCGACTGAGAAATCCGTTGCTCGGCATGTCGCGCCGCTACGTGAGCGACTTCATGTCCGATTACGCCGGCCAGTTCGTCCTCGGAGTTTATCCTCTCGAGGATTCCTCGGGTGACATAGATCTGCCCTCCGGGGAGGGCCATGGCATTGATCATCGGCGTATCGAGGAGCGTGAATCTCCAGGGGAGATCCGGACGGTCCGATGCGGCGGCGATCTGCCTTCCGATCTCGTCGATGAGGCGGTTGAGCTCCGGCACCTCGTCGTAAACTCCGAATTCTTCAACGATGAGCGGGTGCTGCTCGAGGCCGATCTGAATGGCCTGCTGCTCCGAAACCAGGCTCAGCTCACGCCGGCCGGTCGCCGGGTTGGTGGAACATCCGATGAAAAACCAGATCAGAACGGATGTAAGGATCGACGCCTTTTTCATTGGGCTCTCCTGGAGACGAATCGTACGGCGATTGAGTGGTTCACCATGTGGTCTGATCCTCCGCCGCTGACAAGCCCAACGGATGATCGTGATCAAACATGGCAGAGCTCGTATGTGCAATGTCAGTGCCCTCGTTCAGGTTTACGCCGGAAACTGTCATTAGTGGAGGAACGGTTGGAAGCTGCTGAAAGAGATATCGACGAGAAAGCCGTCGGAATCAACCCGAGACAGGACGGAACCGCGGCACTCGACTTCCGGGCGATCTTCGGAAACGCGCGGCCCGTGATCGTCGAGATCGGGTCCGGGAAGGGACGATATCTGCTCCAGGCAGCCGCTGTTCAGCCGGAGCTCAATTTTCTCGGAATCGAAAAATCACTCCACTACTACAGGGTCATCGTCGATCGTGTTCAACGCGCGGGGCGTTCGAACATCCGGGTTGTCAATCATGACGCAGCATTCGTCATCGATAGGATGATTGCGGATGCGTCTGTCAGCGAGGTGCACATCTATTTCCCCGATCCGTGGCCGCGTCCCCGAGAGAGGAAGCGGCGGCTGATCAAGGTCGAACTGCTTCGAGGGATCGAACGAATTCTCGAGCCGGACGGCTGCGGTGTGTACGTTACCGATCACCGCGAGTACTTCGAGAAAAGCGTTCCGATTTTCGAGTCGGTGTTCTCGATTTCTGCGGAAGAAGTAGGTCCAGATAGCCCTGCAAGAACGAACTACGAAGCGAAATACAGGGAAGAGGGCAGGCCGATCTATCAGATCGAATTCAGGAAGCGACGGACGGAAGCGGGGAGGCCGTGACCATCCCCGTCGCCGTCAGCCGCTGGTCAACGATTCTGATTCAACGCCCGGCCTGACTGTTTCCGGGACCTTCGGAGATCTGTTCAACGGTCTGGGCAAGATCCTGCGTGCTCTCATCTTCTGTGGCCAGATCCTTCACCGCGACGATTCCTACGATCTCGTCATTCTGATCGACTACGGGAACCCGCCTGATCTGTTCGCGGCTCATGATCTCGTAGACGGAGTCTACTGCCTGGTCCTGACCGACGGTTGTCGCACCGCGGGTCATGGCTTCGCTCACCCTGGCGCTATCAATATCGCGACCCGTAGCCACGAGACGCACGACGATGTCGCGGTCCGTGATCATTCCGATCACCTTCCTGCTACCTTCTTCGATGACGGGGATCGCCCCGGCGTCGTTGTCGAGCATGAACTTCGCCGCCTGGCGGATCGAATCGCGTTCAGTGACGCACTCGGGATTGCGCGTCATCAATTCGCTCACCTTTTGATCGCTGCCCTTCGACTGCGCGCGCATGCTTCCGCTGACATTTCCGCGGTCAGTTTCGTGTTCTCTTCGGTTGTCCATGAAGCCTCCTTGAATCGTGATTGTTTCATCGTTCAAGGTAGCAAGGGCTATGCCCCGGCGAGGTGCGCTAGCGAATCCTTCGTGTACATGCACCGCGGCAGGGTGCGAGATCCGATATTTGTTCTGCCGCCCCGCTCTGGGGCGGAGAGCATTAGCGCGCCGTGACCGGTGGCTGCGCTGACGCTTGCCACCGGCTACCCTCTGGCGCGCCTCCGGCGCGAAGCGAGCACTCGACCTTCTTACCAGAGATTCACAAGCGCTCGCAACAAGCGATCGGTTCCGCCGGGAGGCGGGCTACTGTCTACTGACTCCTGGCTACTGACTACTTCCTTCGATTGAAACTCCCTAGAACCCCACCCGTAGTCCGCCGGTTGCCGTGAGGAACGTCCGCGAACTATCGAAGTTCGCCCAGTGATATCCGACCTCCGCCGTGAACCCGAGACGCCGTGTGATCGGGAACAGGCCATTGACCCCGACCGTCGCGCCCCAGTCCGTCTCGCTGAACGTTCCGAATTTCTGCCGGTACACCCCGGGGCCGGCAAAGAGAGCCGTGGAGCCGAACACCTCATAGAACCGGTATTCGATTACGGCCGCAGCGTATTCGATCGTTCCCTCATCTTCGAGACCTGGCGCGCCGATGAGGAGGCCTTCATCGGTGTCGAAGCGACCACCTTTGAGTTTGAGGATGGTGCCCGAATCGAGCTCAGTCGCGATCCAGGCTTCGACGATCGTGTCGTCGAATTCGACGTCCAGTTCGTCGTCATTGGTCGATTGGACGATGCCCAGCTGAACGCCAATCGCTGAGCCCTGGGCTGCCAGGGTGGCAGGGAAGAGGATCAGGGCGAAAATCATCAATGCCAGTCTTTTCATGGTCGCTCACTATAAGCAATGGACTCGGAGGCATACAAGTTCTGTCCGGCCCTGCGTCTGAAATAGAATGTCGTCGTGGTTGTGTCGAATCTGATTACCGCGCTCTCACAGCTTGGACGCGAAGCGGCCCGGATGGTTCTGCCTTCGCCCTGCATCGTATGTCAGGAGGAGCTTCCGTGGCAGAGTCGCTCCGGCTCCTGCTGTGAAGCCTGCTGGAGCTCCCTGCCACGGATCGTAGAGCCTAAATGCACTTCCTGCGCCTGCGTCTGGACGACAACCGAACGCAACGTCCGGTACACCTGTGGGCGCTGCATCGAATCACCTCCGCGGTTCCAATGGATTGATGCATGGGGTCACTATTCCGGAGGTCTCGAGCAGGTCCTTCACCGCTTCAAGTTCAGTCGCCACGAATTTCTCGCAGGGCCGCTCGCTGGGCTTCTCAGTGAGACACTCGAAGCGAGGACTGGCGAGGCTTTCGACTGCGTCGTTCCCCTCCCAATGCATCCCCGGAGGGAGAGGACGCGGGGATTCAATCAGGCGACGTTGCTGGCGGCGGAGCTCGCACGGCGCTCCCGGCTGAGACTTCGAACCGATCTTGCCACCAGGACACGACTCGGAACGCCCCAGTCGAGTCTTCCGCGCGCCGAGCGGGGCGCGAACGTACGCGGATCCTTCGCTGCGTCCAACAAGTGTCGCGGTATGTCGATCCTGATCGTAGACGATATCTGCACGACGGGAGAGACGATCAACGCCTGTTCTTCTGCGCTTCTCTCAGCTGGCGCCGCCAGAGTCTGCGGGCTTGTCGTCGCGCGAGCCTGAATGCGGATGCGGCGTGCCAATGTCACTTGCACGATTCTCACGATGTGGTAAAACCTCGGCCCGCATGAGAACCAGCTACGCGCCAGGTTATCCTCAGAGACCTCCATGCTGAGAGCGTTCTTCATCTGGCTGTCCGAAAGCAAATCACTCCGCGCCGTGGCGGAACGGTCGAGCATCGGAAGCCGGCTGTCGCGCCGCTTCGTTGCGGGCATGAGCGTGGAGGACGCGCTCGAGGCGACCACCGCCGTAAATCAGATCGGCATGAGCGTCAGCGTCGACAACCTCGGAGAGAACGTCACGAACCCCGACGAGGCACGCCACAGCGCGAAGCTCTACCACGAGATGATCGACGCCATCACCTCGCGCAATCTCGATGCAAACGTCAGTCTCAAGCTCACACACATGGGACTCGACGTCGATGAGACACTGGCGCGAGAAATCACCGCCAGCCTCGTCGAACACGCAACAAAGAGCGGTAACTTCGTCAGAGTCGACATGGAGGGGTCGCCATACACCCAGAAGACTCTCGATGTCGTACGCGAGCTTCATTCGGTGCCCGCGAACCGAGGAAATGTCGGCGCTGTCATTCAGTCATACCTGAAGCGGAGTGAGAATGACGTCAGAGAGCTCTGCGCCGAAGGTATCCGCATTCGTCTCTGCAAGGGAGCATACAAAGAGCCGCCCGAGATCGCCTTCCAGGCAAAGGCCGATGTGGATGCGAACTACGTCTCGCTGATGAAGATTCTTCTCGAGAGCGGGACCTATCACGGGATCGCAACGCATGATCCCGCGATGATCGATGCAACCGTCGCATATGCCAGAGAGAAGAAGATCGATCCCCAGTCATTCGAGTTCCAGATGCTCTACGGAATCCGGCGCGACCTCCAGCAGAAGCTCGTCAAAGACGGATGGCGCATGCGTGTTTACATTCCGTTCGGCAGCGAGTGGTATCCGTATCTGATGAGGCGACTCGCCGAGCGGCCCGCGAACGTCGTGTTCATCCTGAAGAATCTCTTCCGCTGATTGATTCAACAATCGCGCGGCGATCGTCAGAACTTGTCATCCCGAGCTCGGTCGTGCGGGCGGGAGGGGCGAGGGAACTCCGGCGCTAGTACATAGTCAAAGCGTCACGAGAAAGAGCCGACTAGCTGAATCTTTCCTCGAGGCGACTATGTACCA
>JBGSYJ010000324.1:0-40082 GCA_041750915.1 Thermoanaerobaculia bacterium
GGGGCTCCCTCTAAGAAGAGCCCCCTCCCAGATCCCTCGCTCGACGCTCGGGATGACACTACTGACTCCTGACTCCTGACTCCTGACTCCACACTCCTCCCCATCTACAATCTCAGCCATGAAATTCTCCTCCGACGAACGCACCCGATACAGCCGCCATCTGCTGCTGCCTCAGATCGGTGTGGAGGGACAGGCGAAGCTGAAGGCGTCGTCTGTGTTGATGATCGGCGCGGGCGGTCTCGGTAGTCCCTCGGCGCTCTATCTCGCAGCCGCCGGAGTCGGAAGGATCGGCCTCGTCGACTTCGATCGCGTCGACCTGTCGAACCTTCATCGCCAGATCCTGCATGGGACCGGCGACGTCGGAAGAATGAAGACCGACTCTGCTGCTGATGCACTGAGACGGACGAACCCTGAAGTTGAAATTGAGCTTCACCCGTCACAACTCTCTTCCGAAAATGCGCTCGACATCCTCGGGCGTTACGACGTGATCGTCGATGGTACGGACAACTTCCCGACGCGATATCTCGTCAACGACGCATGTGTCATGCTGGGAAAGCCCAATGTGTACGGTTCCGTGTTCCGTTTCGAAGGCCAGGCGTCCGTCTTCTTTCCTCCTGAGGCGCCCTGCTATCGCTGTCTCTATCCGGAGCCGCCGCCGGCGGGCCTCGTTCCTTCGTGCGCCGAGGGAGGTGTGCTCGGTGTGCTTCCTGGAATGATCGGGATGGTGCAGGCCACGGAAACCATCAAGTTGATCACCGGAATCGGTACGTCATTGGCGGGCCGGCTGCTGCTCTTCGACGCGCTTCAGATGAGCTTTCGCGAGATGAAGTTGAGGAAGGACCCGGAGTGCAGGATGTGCGGCACCTCGCCTGCAATACACGAGCTGATTGATTATGAGGCGTTCTGCGGAATGCCGGAGGAGGCAGTGGTGGAACTCGGTGACAGAATCACGCCCGGCGAATTGAAGGAGCGAATGGATCGGGGCGAAGCGACGACTCTGGTCGACGTGCGCGAGCCGCACGAATGGGAGATCTGCCAGATTGAAGGATCAATCCGCATTCCCCTCGGAAGCCTGCTCGAGCGTCTGGACGAACTGAATCCCGACGAACAGATCGTCGTCTACTGCCGCTCCGGCGCGCGCAGCGGAAGAGCGATGCACATGCTGCGAGGCTCAGGCTTTCCAAGGGTGACGAACCTCGAAGGCGGAATCCTCCGCTGGGGCCGGGACGTGGATCCGACGATGCCGGCGTACTGACCGCCCGCACAGCCAGTTGTGAGTTGTGAGTTCTGAGTTGTGAGTTCTGAGTTCCCGCCCGCCCTTCCGCCGGGTGGGTGGGAACTCACAACTCACAACCGTGTGTGCGGGTGGGTGGGCACAACTCAGAACCGGGCGGGCGCGGGTCGGGCGGGCGGGGGATCCGCTTCGCGGGCGAAGAGAACGACTACCGATCGGCCTACAGCTCTTTTTCCGATGGCTCCGTCGATGATCGCGATTCCGACGTCGGTGTATTCGAGGGACAGAATGTTTCGGCGGTGTCCTGGTGACTCCATCCATGCGGACATGAGCACGCCTGCGGTCTCGAAACCGGCGGCAAGGTTCTCACCAGCTGCCGCGTGGCGGTAGCCGTGAGAGGCAAGGCGGACGAACGGGCCGATCCCCATGGGGGAAAAGTGGTTCCAGTAGCCATGCTCTTCCATGTCTTCGATCCTGCCCTCCGCGGCAATAGCAAGGCGCGGCTCGAGTTTGAGGGGAGGGAGGGCGTGACGCTCGCGGTAGAAGTTCATCCCGGCGAGGACAGACTCCGGGGTGATCTCCGCAGCTTCACGGAACTCCTCTCCCTGCGCGAGGGAGGGGAGAAGGCAGATCGTTAACGTCAGAAAGAGTCGCTTCATCCGCATCTCTGCGCTTCTCGAAGTGGCCGGGAGCGCTTCCAGGAACATATTCTACCGGGACTCCTCGCCGACCCGGCGTTGCAGAACCGAAACAGTCCGGTGTGACGGCAGCATCCCGCGCGTGTTTGACTCCCTCGCTGACCGTCCAATAGACTCCGCCGCCTGACGAATAACGACTGACGAGGGTTTTTCGATGAAACGGATTGCGGTGATCGGTGCAGGAACGATGGGGAACGGGATCGCGCATACGATCGCGCAGGCAGGCATCGATGTTCGTCTGATCGATGTCGACGATAAGGCAGTCGAGCGGGGGATGTCGACCATCTCCTCGAACCTCCAGAGGGGAGTCGACAAGGGAAAGCTTTCTGCCGACGAGAAGGAGACGATCCTCGGGCGAATCCACACCGGAACGAGCCTCGATCTCGCGGCGGACTGTGACCTTGCCATCGAAGCGATCGTCGAGAGTCTGGATGCGAAGGTCGCAGTGTTCCGTGCGCTCGACGGCGTGATCGCATCGGAAGCCATCCTCGCTTCGAACACCTCGTCGATCTCGATCACCCGTATCGGCGCCGCGACCAGCCGCCCGGACAAAGTCATCGGAATGCACTTCATGAATCCGGTCCCCGTCATGGCGCTGGTGGAAGTGATTCGCGGCATCGCGACGTCCGACGAGACCTGGCAGACGGTCGACACGCTCTCCCGCAAGCTGGGCAAGACACCGATCGAAGTGAACGACTACCCGGGATTCATCTCGAATCGCGTCCTGATGCCGATGATCAACGAGGCCATCTTCTGTCTTTACGAGGGAGTTGCAACGGCGGAATCGATCGACGGCGTTATGAAACTCGGGATGAATCATCCGATGGGGCCGCTGCAACTCGCGGACTTCATCGGGCTCGATGTCTGCCTGGCCATTCTTCGCGTGCTTGAAGACGGTTTCGGCGATCCGAAATATCGGCCGTGTCCCCTTCTCGTTCGCATGGTCGACGCAGGATGGCTTGGGAAGAAGAGGGGACGGGGGTTTTATACGTATTAGTAGACAGTACACAGGAGACAGTAGACAGGAGCCCGCCCGCCCTTCGGTATGTGACAGTTACTGAAAGGCGAGCTCAGGCAATCCATCCAGCAATTGCGCGGGGTGGGCGGGCTACTGTCTACTGTCTACTGTGTACTGTGTACTGTCTACTGTCTACTGTCTACTGTCTACTGTCTACTGTCTACTGTCTACTGTCTACTGTCTACTTCCCAATGTGTACTGTCTACTCAACACTTAATTCCCCGCAACCAACAAGAACCAACATAAAATACTCGCGCTTTCCGTTGTTCACTGCGGATGAAAGGAAATTCTCCAGGAATGCTTTGTCAGACATGCGGCGCGTTGAATGATGACGATCGCGAGTACTGCTCGCGTTGTCAGAACAAACTGCTCGTCCTCTCCGGACTGAACTCGTACGACGACGATGATTCGGAAGACTACGAGGAGGAGGGGGATCTATCGCTCGACGAGCATCTGCTCGAGCGGGTCTCCGCGCTGGAAGAGATCGTCAAGCGCTCCGCCGAATCGCTGCGTTCCGCAGTCGACTCGGTTCACAAGCACGAGCGCTCGATCTTCATCAATCAGACGGGCATCCTTTCCATCAAAGAGCTGCTCGAGAAGAAGAGCGTCGTCTCCGGCGAAGAGCTCATCGATCTGTGGGAATCAAAGATGGGCGAGCAGATGCTCGCACTCGAGAAAAAAGAGCGCTTCGCCGAGCGGAAGGACAGGATTCTTTCGCTGTTCCGCGGCGACCGCAAGGAGCGGTTTCAGCAGCTGATCGCCGAGGCGGAGATGTCCATCGACGCGTTCGATCAGGAACGCGGGATGAAAGCCCTCGAAGAGGCTTTCAAACTCGATCGGGACAACTACGAGCTCGGCTTTTTTCTCGGTGAGATGTACTTCAACGATGGAGATCTCGACCGGGCGAAAAGTTTTCTCGAGCGTACACTCGAGGTCCAGCCGGACCACTTCGACGCCGCGGTTTTTTATGGTGTGCTGCTGCATGAGAGACAGGACCTCAAAGGCGCGGAGCGTTGGCTCCGTCGCGCCATACAGATCTCGCAGGACTCATTCCTCCCTTACTTCTCGCTCGGCGCGATCTATGCGCTGAAGGGCAAGCTGCTCCGCGCGCAGAAGTTTCTTCAGCAGGCAATTGAGCTCGAACCGATCCCGCAGGCGTACTACCTGCTCGGAACGATCTACTACGACAAGGGCCAGCTGGAGCGAGCCATCAAGTCCTTTCAGAGCGCTCTCAAGCTCGACCCTGAATACGAAGAAGCGATTTACTCGCTCGGACTCTGCTATCTCGACCGCAACTGGAACCGCAAGGCGATGGAGTGCTTTCAGGAAGCGCTCGAGCTCAACCCGAACAAGATGGAGTACCAGCACGCCGTCCGGATCTACGACGACCACGTCGGTGCGCACACGCCGCTCGAGGGCCCTGCAGCCGAAGAGGTCACGCGCGCGGAAGGACTCGTTGCGCAGGGGAACCACAAGGAGGCGCTCGAACATTATCGCCGCGCGGCGCAGGTTGATCCGAACAACGCGAACATCCTCATCGCGCACGCTCTGCTCTGCTCGCACCTCGACATGTACGAAGAGGCAATCAATGTTTCCCGTCGGATTCTCAAGCTCAAGCCTTCAGAGATGATCGCCGCGGCCGCCTACACCACTCTGGTCGAAGCGCTGCGCGCCGAGGGAAATCTCAAGGAGGCAAATCGCGTCCTGGAAGACATGCTGCGCGAGTACACGTCCAACTACTCGAAGTCGATCGCCTACTACGAAAAAGCCTACAACCTGGCCGAGATGGGTGAGAATCTCGACGAGGCTCTCGAGAGTGCGCAGCTTGCTCTCAAGTACTCGCCCCGCGAGCTCAAGCAGTTCCCTCTCGCCGCACTCGGATGGGTCTATTTCAAGCGCCGCGACTTCCAGAACGCAGTCGATTTTCTTTCCCGCTCAGCCGACCTCGGTCCCACTCCGACGAACCTCATGCACCTCGGAATGGCCCTGCTCGAAAGCGGACAGAAAGACCGCGCACGCGCCATGTTCCGGAAGGCCAAGAGCTTCAAGTCTCCAGGCTCGGGGCTCGAGGAAAAGATTCTCGAACAGGTGCGCTCGACCACCAAGCTCGTCGATCGCGTTCACTCCCGTCGCCGCCGCTTTCAGAAGGCCTGAGCCTTTCGATGGGCGGCGGTGCCCCTCTCCCGGCGGGAGTGGGGTCTGGGGTGAGGGAGCTTCTTCAGCGCTTCAACCAGACGTGCTATCCGCTCGAAATCGATTCCCGGGTTCACCAGCAGCACGAATGGCATGTCCCATCTCGAATTGTCTGCGAAACTTCAGACACATGAAGCAGCGTCCGCGGAGTGTCGACACATCGAGCGATCTGCCGGAGTCTGTCCTTCGAAGCTCGCGTGATTTCTCGAGGAGCTTTTGAGGTTCGTGATGCATGAGCGCGATCGTACCTCGAGGCTCCCTCACCCCTGACCCCTCTCCCGCCGGGAGAGGGGCACCGCCGCCCCTCCCGGCCGCAAGGATGGCAGGAGTCGTAGTAGACAACCCGACGCGATGTCCCTGCTCGATGCGAACTTCAGGGACTCGAAGCTGGCGTCTGTTCTGGCCGTTGCTTTGCACTGAATCTCGACGTCCATGAAACCGCCGCTGCTGCTCCTCATCGAACCTGATGCCGGCTCGCTGGAGCAGGCTACCGAGTATCTCAGGCAGGATTGCGGCAGCCGGTTCGAGGTGAAGGCAGCTTCCTCGACGAATCAGGCAGAGGAAGTGCTCGAGCGTGCGGAGACGGAGGACCGCTCGCTGGCCCTGCTCGTCGTGCGGCAGACCGGCGAAGATGAGATCGAGGAGTTCATCAGGTCGGTCAAGCGTAGGTTCCCGGAAACCAAGGTTGTTCTCTACGACGAGAGCGTCGACCCCGACGAGGCGAACGATTCGATGCGCGAGGGTCTCGCGGATTGCTCGATCGCTGATCCCTGGACTGCACCCGAGGTGTCCTTCGAGCCGATTCTTCGTGACCTGCTCCGTCACTGGGAAACATCGTCCGCATCAGGCACGGTGCTGGTGATCGGAGATCAATGGGCTCCACGATGTCACGACGTGAAGGATCTTCTCGCCCGCCACAGGATCGCCTACCGGTGGATTGATGTGGAGTCGGACGAGGCATCGGAGGCGGAGCTGACCTCGGAGGAACGGGCGGGGTTGCCCGTGCTTCGATTTCCCGACGGATCGAATCTGCTGAATCCGGACGACGAAGCTCTCGCGGAGAAGTTGGGTTTCAGTACGGAGCCCGAGCTTCCGTTCTACGATCTCGTGATCGTTGGAGGTGGCCCTGCGGGGCTCACGGCGGGCGTTTACGCAGCTTCAGAGGGCTTGCGCACGGTTATCGTCGAGATCGACGCGCCGGGCGGTCAGGCGGGAACCAGCGCTCTCATCGAGAACTATCTTGGCTTTCCCGACGGCATCAGCGGAGCCGAGCTCGCCAGCCGTGCCGCCAGGCAGGCTGCGAAATTCGGCGCCGAGATCCTCCTGACCCACCGCGTCACCGCTCTTCGCGCCGAAGGGGAGTACCGGAGCGTGAATCTCGACAACGGCTCCGAGATCGCCGCCCACTGCGTGCTGCTTGCGATCGGTGTCCGGTACCGGAAGCTCGACGTTCCCGGTGCGGAGGAACTCTCCGGATCGGGTGTGTACTACGGGACTCCATCCGCCGAGGCGTCGCGATTTCGAGATGAGGACATTTCGCTTCTCGGAGGGGGCAATTCAGCCGGACAGGCGGCGCTTCTTCTTGCTCGATATGCGAAGAACGTCAGGATGATCACGACCGACGAGAGTTTCGAGGCAACGATGTCGAAATATCTGCTCGAGCGCATCAAGGCAACGCCGGAGATCGAGCTCGTCTCCGGCGCCGAAGTCGTCGAGGTCCATGGCGAAGAGAAGCTCGAAGCGATCACGGTCCGGCGAGGCGATCGCAAGCCTGAGCGGATCGAGACGAAGGCCCTCTTCATCTGGATCGGCGCAAGTCCTGAAACCGACTGGCTGGGAGAGGGGATAGCGCGCGACAAAGAGGGATTCGTTCTCACGGGTCGCGACCTGAACAAAAAGCACCTCGCCGGATGGGCGGCAGGGGTCTACCCGTTCCACCTCGAGACCTGCATCCCCGGCGTGTATGCCGCCGGCGACGTCCGCCACGGCTCGGTCAAGCGCGTCGGCTCCGCCGTTGGAGAAGGCGCGATGGCGGTGCAGTTTATTCATGAGTACTTGAGGGGGAAGTAGGTTGAGGACAGTAGACAGTACACAGTAGACAGAAGACAGTAGCCCGCCCGGCCCGGTCGAGGTCTACTGTCTACCTCACCCCTTGCGCTTGCCCCATCCCTTCTGTATCGAGCTCCCTCCAGTCTGCGTTCGAACGGACCTCTCCGCCGGGGCGGGCGGGCTACTGTCTTCTGTCTACTGTGTACTGTCTACTTGTCCCCTCCCCCTCTTGACATCCCATATCACAGTGATATCATTGCGCTATCACGGAGGTGATTCATGCTCAAAGAGATTCCGCGTCATCCGATCAATGGGATCCCGATTCTCATCGTTCTCTCTCTGCTGCTCACAGCCAGCCTCATCTGGACGGTGAGGTCCATCGGCACCGGTCAGGTCCTGATGGCCGTCCTCATGGCGGTCGTCTCCTCGGTCCTGTTCGTCGGTCTCTTCGGATTCTTCATGGTGTCTCCGAACGAGTCGCGCGTTCTCCAGTTGTTTGGTGCATACGTGGGAACCGCCAGTGAAGCGGGGCTTCGCTGGGCGAATCCCTTTTACTCGAAGCGAAAGGTTTCAGTTCGGGTCCGGAACTTCGAGACGGCAAAGCTGAAGGTCAACGACGTGCGGGGCAATCCCATCGAGATTGCAGCGGTGGTGGTGTGGAAGGTTACCGACACGGCCGATGCAGTTTTCCGTGTCGATGACTATGAGAACTTCATGCATGTCCAGAGCGAGGCGGCCCTCCGGTCGCTTGCGAGCGGCTACGCGTATGACAGCTACAGCGACGACGAGAGATGTCTCGTGGGCCATACCGCAGAGGTGTCCGAGAAGCTGAAGGTCGAGATCCAGGAACGCCTCGAGGAAGCGGGCGTGGCAGTCATCGAGGCACGCATCAGCCATCTCGCATATTCGCCGGAGATCGCGGCGGCGATGCTGCAGCGCCAGCAGGCGGGAGCCGTCGTCGCTGCCCGTCAGAAAATCGTCGAAGGGGCGGTCGGCATGGTGGAGACGGCACTCGACATGTTGTCCGAGAAGGACGTGCTTCATCTGGACGAGGAGCGGAAAGCGGCGATGGTGAGCAATCTGCTCGTCGTGCTCTGCAGCGACCGTCACACGCAGCCGGTCGTCAACACCGGATCGCTCTATTCATAGGAGTTGCTCTTCATCCCATGGCCGATCGCAAACCGTTTCTTCTCCGAATGGATCCGCGTATTCATGACGCACTGCAGCGTCTTGCGGACGATGAAATGAGGAGTCTGAACGGACAGATCGAGTTCATGCTGCGCCAGGCTCTGGCCGCCCGAGGCCGGCTGCCTGGCGCAACGGGAAAGAAAGGAGCAAAGATGAAAGATGAAAGATGAAAGATGAAGCCCGCCCCCCTTTGGCACGGGGTGGGTGGGCTTCATCTTTCATCTTTCATCTTTCATCTTTCATCTTTCATCTTTCATCTTTCATCCCTCACGCCCTCGTCAGCTTCGCAAACTTTGCGACGAACTTCTTGGTTCCGACCCGGTCGAAGTAGACGCTCAGCTTTGCACTGTCGCCCGCTCCTTCGATCTTCAGGATCACGCCCGTTCCGAACTGCTCGTGCCGGACCCTCGAACCGCGGATCAGCTCCGCGGCGCCGCCACCCTGAGGCTTTGCACTCGCCGGCTGGATCGCACCGGGATCGAAGCGGACGGGCGCATTCTCGAAGAATGAGAGAACGCTCGTCGTCGGATCTGGACGCGATGCTGTTCGGGACGGGGTGGGTGTCGATGGCCGCCGGTCCGGAATCGGACGCTCACGCCACGATGGTCTGCTCTCCTGCTGGCGATACCGTGGCCTGCTTCCTCCGACCTTCTCCGTAGCAGCTTCGGGAATCTCACTTAGGAACGGAGAAGGACTCTGTTCACGAAGCTGGCCGTGAATCCTTCGTTGATGGCAGTGAATGCAGTACAACATCTCGCGCGCACGCGTCATGCCGACGTAGCAGAGCCGCCGCTCCTCTTCGACGTCGTCAGGTCGCTCCTGCGACTGGAAGTGGGGAAGGATTCCTTCCTCGAGTCCAACGAGGAAGACGACTGAGAACTCGAGCCCCTTCGCCATGTGAAGCGTCATGAGCGTGACGCCCTTCTCCGCGTCGTAGCGATCGACATCCGACACGAGCGTCACCGAGTCGAGATAATCTGCCAGAGTCGCCTCGGGGTTCGCCTCCTGAAACTCAGCGGCGGAGTTGATCAGCTCATCGAGGTTCTGCAGACGCGATTCATCCTGCGGATCCTTCGAACCCGCATACATGCGCCGGTAGCCGGTCCTGATCAGAACATACTCGAGAAACTCCGGGACCGGATTCGACGACGCCTTCTGAAGATCGAGCACGATCTCGCGGAACTCGCAGATAGCCTTTCGCGCGCGGTCAGGCAGGAACGGCTGATCGCCGTCGATCACGTTCCAGAGTGGTACGCCCTGCCCGCGGCTCTCCTCCTCGAGCGCCTTCATCGTCGTCGATCCGATCCCGCGCGCAGGAACGTTGATGACGCGTTCGATCGACGGTGTGTCATGAGGCCGAACGGAGAGACGGAGGTACGACATGACGTCTTTGATCTCCGCCCGCTCGTAGAACTTGACGCCCCCGACGACGGTGTAGGGCATCTTCTCACGCAGGAGCTCTTCTTCGAACGGGCGGGACTGGGCGTTTGTCCGGAAAAGGACGGCGAAGTCGGTGAGCTTCTTTGCCGGGCGCAACTCATTGATGCGGTTGATGACGAACTGCGCTTCCTCGCGCTCGGATTCGCACGTGACGATTCGGACAGGCTCGCCCTCCCCGGCATCGGTGAAGAGCGTCTTGCCCTTCCGTTTGACGTTCTGCGACACGACGCCCGTCGCCGCGTCGAGGATGTTGCCTGTAGAGCGGTAGTTCTGTTCGAGCTTGATGATCTTCGCGCCTGGAAAATCTCGCTCAAAGTTGAGGATGTTGTTGATGTCCGCTCCGCGGAACTTGTAGATCGACTGATCCTCGTCGCCTACGGCTGTGATGCTGCCCGTTTCCCCGGCCAGGGCACGGATGAGCATGTACTGCGCCTTGTTCGTATCCTGGTACTCGTCGATCAACAGGTGCTGGAATCTCCTGCGAACCTCTTCACGGACGTCGACATGATGTTCGAGCAGCTCGTAGTACTTCCCGATCAGATCGTCGAAGTCCATCGCATCGAACTCTTTAAGTCGCGTCTGGTAGAGGCGGTAAATCTGCGAGACCTTGGTGCCGATGAAGTCGACGTTGTCCTTTTCGAACTGGGCCGGCCCGATCAGCTCGTTCTTGGCGGCGGAGATCCGGCTCAACATCTTTCGCGGCGGAAACACTTCGTCGCTCATCTGCAGCTCACGCGCGCAGCGACGGACGAGGGTCATCTGATCGGCCGTGTCGTAAACGGCAAACGAGCTCGTGTATCCCAGCTTCGGCGCGTATTTGCGGAGCATTCTCAACGATGTCGAATGAAAGGTGCCGACGGTGGGCCGCCCGCTCATGACGAGCCGCTGCACGCGGGAAACCATCTCGCTCGCCGCCTTGTTCGTGAACGTCACGGCGAGGATCGTCGACGGGTCGACGCCCCGCTCGCCGATCAGATGGGCGATGCGGTATGTGATGACGCGCGTCTTGCCGGATCCGGCGCCCGCGAGAACGAGAAGTCGCTTACCTTCCCAGGTGACGGCTTCCCGCTGCTGGGGATTGAGGGTGGAGAGGTCGATCATGGAGAGGACAGTAGACTGTACAGACTCGCCCCGAGTAAACAGTAAACAGTACACAGAAGACAGTAGCCCGCCCACCCTTTTTTTCGTCCGTTCCGCCGCCATGCGGAAGGCACGCGGGCGGGTGGTCTACTGTCTCCTGTCTACTGTGTACTGTCTACTAGCCTCCATGGGAACTTCCAGCCGCCCACATCTGTTCCCCATTTCTGTACTAACATGTGACTTCGGTGGAGGCACTCATGTTTGACGTGGCATATCTTGCGGTTTTCGGGCTTGGCGTGGCTGAGCTTCTTCTGATTTTTGCGATTGTCGTCGTGATCTTCGGAGCGTCCCGCCTGCCTCAGCTGGGCAGGGGAGTGGGCGAAGGTATCTCGAATCTCCGCGACGGACTCAAGAGTAAGGACAAACCAGCGGTCGACGACAAGAAGAACCCCTGATCTGACGCCCGGACAGGATGGATCAGACTGACATTCAGTACCGCGGCGATCTGTCGCGGACCCCGCTCCCGGAAGTGCTGGCCACCATCCACCGCTACAAGGTCCCGGGCGTGATCCACTGTAGCCGCGGTGTCGAGACGAAGAATATCTTCATCGACGGCGGCAACATCATCTTCGCCACCTCCAGCAATCTCTCCGACGCCCTCGGGCTCCGACTGCTCCAGCAGGGAAGAATCACCCGTGAAGTGCTCGATGAAAGCGTGCGCCGTCTTCAGTCGGAAGGAAAGCGGCAGGGTGCGTTGCTCGTTGAAATGGGAGCCCTCGGGCCGAAAGAGCTTTACCTTGCAGTTCGTGAGCAGGTGCAGGCGATCGTCTGGTCGATCTTCGAATGGGAAGAGGGCAAGGTCATCTTCACGCCAGGCCGCGAGCGGTCTGAGGAGCTCATCAAGCTGAATATCCCGACCCGCCAGGCGATCCTTCATGGAGTGCGCCGCGTGCGCGATGCGAAGATGCTCGTCACTCGAATGGGCACGAAGGCAACGGTTTTCAATCGCAATCCTGCGGCGGACACCGCCGATCTGCTTTTTCCTCCTGAAGCGGAGAAGCTCTATCGCCTGATCGACGGCCGCACGTCGCTCCAGGAGCTTACGAACATCCCTCCACTCACGGCCGCTCAGAACGCCCGGATCCTCTACGGCTTTTTCGCTTTGGAACTCATCATGGTCAAGTCTCCGATCAAGGTGCAGGTCAGAACTGCGGGGGGAGTCCGTTACAGGGGCGGGGAATGAGCCGCGGAAGGATGAAGTGGGTCGTGACCGGTGCCTCCGGCATGCTTGGAAGTGATCTGACGAAGGTTCTTTTGTCAGAGGGTGAAGAATGCGTCGGTCTGAGTCGCGCGGAGCTCGACATCAGCAATCGTGAAGCGTCGCGTTCGCGCATCATCGACATCGCTCCGGACGTGATCGTGAACTGTGCGGCCTACACGAAAGTCGACGATGCCGAGACGAATGAAGAGCTCGCGCACAGCATCAACGGGACTGCGGTTCGCAGCCTCGCAGAAGTGGCGGATGCGTGCAATGCTCTGTTGATCCAGCTCTCGACGGATTTCGTCTTCGATGGAAGTCAGGAAGCGCCGTATGAGGTGGACGCTCCCGTCGCGCCGTTGTCCGCCTACGGCAGAACCAAGCTCGCCGGGGAAGAGGCAGCACGTGAGGCGCGCAGGCACGTCATCCTCCGCACCTCATGGCTCTTCGGCGCGCACGGCTGGAACTTTGTCGAGGCGATGAGAAAGCAGATCGCGGGAGGGCGTCACGAGCTTCGGGTTGTGAACGATCAGCGTGGGCGGCCAACGTACACGCCACACCTCGGGCGCGCGGTCGTCGACCTTGCGCGCGTGGCGGCTGATGACGCGGGGAACTGCGGCGTTTTCCACTACGCCGACACTCCCGCGTGCACCTGGTTCGACTTTGCGACCGAGATCGTCGACCAGCTGAGGGAACGAGGAGATGCGCCCTCAGATGCGCGGGTGATGCCGGTTGCGTCCACGGAGTTTCCCCGGCCCGCAGTTCGGCCTTCCTATTCAGTTCTCTCGACGTTGCGCTACGAGAAAGCGACCGGGCAGACGCCCGCGTCCTGGAAGGACGGATTGCGAGAGTACCTGGAGAAGAGAATTAAGAATTGAGAATTCAGAATTCAGAAAGGGGAACGGAAAGCGTCTTTCTGAATTCTGAATTCTAAATTCTCAATTCTTCAGATGTGCGAGGTACTCGATGTTCCCCTCGGCCCCTTTCACGGGACTTTCGATCAGCTCGCCGACTTCGAATCCCAGCTCGCGTGCAGCTTCAATGGCAGCACTGACGGCGCTTGACCGCTTGTCGTCGTCCCGCACGATCCCGCCCTTCCCGACGCCCTCGCGTCCGGCTTCGAACTGTGGCTTGATGAGAACTACGGCTTCTCCCTGCGGCTCGAGGATGTCGAATACAGCGGGCAGGATGAGCCGGAGCGGAATGAAGGAAACATCGACGCAGATGAAAGTGATTGCGTCGTCGATGTCGCCGCGCGTCAGATAACGCGCGTTGATCCGCTCGCGAACAATGACGCGGGGATCTTCGCGAAGTCTCTGGTCCAGCTGTCCGTAGCCAACGTCGATCGCGTGAACGCGGAGGGCACCATGGTGAAGAAGCACATCCGTGAAGCCGCCGGTCGACGCCCCGATGTCCGAGCAGATGCGGCCCTCGACGCTGATCCCGAACGATTCCAGCGCGTGCGCGAGCTTCATACCGCCGCGACCAACCCAGGGGTGCTCCAGTTCCGCGAGCTCGACCTTGTCGTCAGTCGTCACGGTCATCCCCGGTTTCGTGGCGTACTGACCGTTGACTAGAATGCGACGGGCCATGATCAGCGCCTGAGCGCGGCTTCTGGAATCAACCGCCCCCCGATCGACGAGCGCAAGGTCGAGTCGCACTTTGTCCTTCTTCACGCGGGAAGCTTACTCTGCCGTTCGCCGGGTGCGTCAGTCCTGAAAAGAAAAAGCCCCACGCCTTGAGCGTGGGGCTCTTCGAATCGTGACTTCCCGGAAACCGGGCGGGCGCCGGTTCAGAACCGCACGCCACCACCGAGCTGGACCTGGTTGTCGTCAGCGATCACGCCCTTGAGCTGCACGTAGGGAATGATGCTGCCGCGACGCACACCGTAGCCGGTGATGATGTTCAGGCCGAAGTCGGAGTCGTCTCCGAAGATTGCTGCCGCGCCTGCGCCGAGCCACCAGAAGCCATTGCCGGCGTCGAAGTCGTAGTGAACGTCGGCGTTGATCGAGGTGAAGCTGTCGTCGCCGAACACGTGCTCGACGTTGGGGTTGAAGAACAGGTTCGGGATGCTGCGCGTAACAGGGAAAATCGCTTCGACTCCAATGAAAGGTTCCTTGGCGTCGAAGTTGTATCCGCCGCGGACACCCCAGTTCACTGCCTGCGCTTCGGCCGAGATGGGTACGAGAAAGATCGTTGCTGCGAGAACCGATAGGGCTACTGCTCTGGACAATTTCATGAGTACAACCTCCGGCCGGAATCCTTAGCAAGGGAGCGGCCAACGCCGAATCTCTCGTGTATAGAGATAGTTACGTAGATTCCCCTCTCCCCGTGTGAACGGGGAGAGGGGCAAGGGGTGAGGGGCCACGCAGGCGATTCGAATGCAGCCGATCGGAACGGAAGCGGCGAGCACAAACGCCCCTCTCGCGGCGCGCGGCGATCTCGCAAGTTCCCGAGATCAGCGCGATTTCCGCGCGCCACCCTCTCCCCGACTTCGCGGGAAGAGGGAAAGCACGGCGGCGGACACTTTGTACCCTACAAATTCGACGCTGCCACGGGACGGCTCTCGATGTCCTCGGCGAGGAACTTCTTCGTCCGGGCCGCGATGCCTTCCGGGTGAAGGTCGTACTGGGCGCGAAGAATGTCCTGCGATCCGTGGTGGACATATTCGTCTGGAATCCCGATACGGTGGAATGTCACGTCGTGCAGCTCCAGCTGCTGCGCGCGCTCCATGACCGCCGAGCCGAAGCCGCCGGCCAGCGAGCCCTCCTCGACCGTGATGATCTTCGCGCCTGGCTTGCAGAATCGCAGGATCAGCTCGTCGTCGAGCGGCTTGATGAATCTCGCATTCACGACGGCGAGCTCGATTCCCTCGCGCGCCAGAATCTCCGCCGCTTCGAACGCGGGCCATACCTCAGCGCCGATGGCGAAGATGGTCCCGGCCGTGCCCTCGCGCAGAACTTCTCCCTTGCCGACCGGCAGCGACTGGAGCGGCTCGTCCATCGCCACGCCAACCCCGCTGCCACGCGGATAGCGGAGCGATGTCGGATGTCCCGTCTCGAACGCCGTCTTCACCATGTGGCGAAGCTCGTTTTCGTCCTTCGGGGCCATGCAGATCATGTTGGGGAAAACGCGAAGGTACGCCATGTCGTAGATGCCGTGGTGCGTCGGTCCGTCGGCGCCTGCGATACCGCCACGATCGAGTGCGAAAACGACTGGCAGATCCATGATCGCCACGTCGTGAAAGACCTGGTCGAAGGCACGCTGAAGGAACGTCGAGTAGATCGCTGCAATCGGCTTGAGCCCCTGCGTGGCGAGCCCGCCCGAGAACGTCACTGCATGTTCTTCCGCAATGCCGACGTCGAACATCCGCTCCGGATACTTCTTGCCGAACTTGTCGAGCCCCGTGCCTTCCGGCATGGCAGCGGTGATTGCGACGATCTTTTCGTCTTTCGACGCAAGCTCGATCAGCGTATCGGAGAAGACTGCCGTGTAACTCGGCGGCGCCGGCTTCGAGGACTTCTTCACCTCTCCGGAGGAAATATCGAAGGGAGTGACGCCATGCGACCAGATCGGCTTCGACTCCGCCGGGCTGTAGCCTTTGCCCTTCTTTGTGATGACGTGGAGGATGATCGGGCCGTCGTAATCCTTGTACTTCTCGAATAAGTCGATCAACCCATCGAGGTCGTGTCCGTCATAGGGCCCGAGGTACTTGAATCCCAATTCCTCGAACAGAAGTCCGGGAACGACCATGTGTTTGAGCATCTCCTCGACGTCGTGGGCGAAGCCGACCATCTTGCCGCCGACCAGGGGAACGCGGTCCATGATGCCCTTTGCCAGATCCTTGAGAGCGTGATAGCGCTGGCCCTTGATGATCTGATTGAGGTAGCCGGAGATCGCGCCGACATTCGTCGAGATCGACATGTCGTTGTCGTTGAGGACGAGGAAGAGTTTGCGCTTGAGATGCCCCGCCTGGTTGAGACCCTCCAGGGCGAGTCCGCCGGAGAGAGCGCCGTCACCGATGACGGCCAGCGCCCTGTAGTGTTGCTGACGGAGGTCGCGCGCAACTGCAATGCCGAGGGCTGCGGAAATGGAGGTGGAAGCATGCCCCGCGTTGAAAACGTCGTACTCGGACTCTTCCCGTTTGCAGAAGCCGGAAATCCCGTCGTGCTGGCGGATCGTGCAGAAGGTGTCGCGGCGGCCGGTGATCAGCTTGTGTGGATAGGTCTGGTGTCCGGTGTCCCACACGAGTTGGTCGAGGGGCGTGTCGAAGACGTAATGGAGAGCGAGCGTCAGCTCGACGACGCCGAGGTTGCCTCCGAAGTGGCCGCCGAGAAGCGAGACCACGTCGATGATCTGGTCGCGGATTTCCTGAGCAACCTGGGGAAGGTCCTTCCTCTCGAGTTTCCGGAGGTCGGCGGGGGATTCGATTCGATCTAGAAGTCGCGTCATCAGTTCTTTAGGGGTTTCCGGAGAAGGATCGACCCTTCGTTGTGAAACCCCGGTTCAGCCCTCAGTGTTTACGTTCGCAGATGTAACGCGCCAGGGCGCCCAGATTATTCGTCGGACCGCCGATCATATCAGCACTTGCCTCTGCTGTGGCCAGCAGCCCTACGAGCCGCTTGCGTGCCTCATGGGCCCCGGTCAGCGCGGGATACGTGAGCTTTCCCTGTGCCACGTCCTTTCCGGCAGTCTTCCCCAGGGCCGCCGACGACTCCTCGATATCCAGCAGATCATCCACGATCTGGAAGGCCAGTCCGGCAGAGCGGCCGTATTCTTCGAGGTGCATCAGCTGAGTCTCGCTGGCCCCTCCGAGAATCCCCCCCAGAAGGACTGAAGCTGTGATGAGCCGGCCGGTCTTGTTCGCGTGGATGAACTCGAGCAGTTCGAGCAATTCGTCCCGCCGCCCGGCTTCCAGTGGAACCTTCTCGGCTTCCAGATCGGCTACCTGGCCCCCGATCATTCCGGTTGAGCCCGCTGCTGCGCCCACAACAGCCGTCGCGCGGAGCTGCCGCTCCGGCTCAACCTCCGCGATCGGCTCGGCGAGCCATCGGAAGGCTTCGGTGAGCAGGGCGTCCCCGGCGAGGATCGCCATCGCCTCTCCGAAGACGACGTGCGTGGTCTTTCTGCCGCGCCGCAGATCGTCGTTGTCGAGGGCGGGCAGGTCGTCGTGGACGAGCGAGTACGTGTGGATGAGCTCGAGCGCACAAAGCTGCTTGAGAATCGGCTGAACCGTTCCCCCGCACGCCTCGGCAGCTGCCATTGCCAGGATGGGACGGACCCGCTTGCCCCCCGCCATCACTGCATAGCGCATCGCTTCGTGGATCACCGCCGGACGGGTCGAAGACGCTGGAAGGTGCTGCTCGAGCGCTGCGTCGACCGCTTCTTTCGATGCGGAGAGATATCTGGTGATCGACTCAGCTGAGCTCATCGGGATCGTCGTCATCTCCGGACGCCGGCTCGTCGTCATCCTCTTCATCGAGCGGAAACGGCCGCGTTGCGGGATCGCCTTTGGCATCCGAGAGGATCAGCTCGATCTTCTTCTCCACCTCTTCGAGCTTCTGATGGCAGAAGCGCGAGAGCGTGATGCCCTGCTCGAAGAGCTTGAGCGAATCATCGAGCGAAAGCTGCTCGCCTTCGAGGCGCTGGACGATGCGCTCGAGATCCTGAAACGCCTTTTCGAAATCATTTCCGCGTGCGCGGGCCATAGGCGGGGAGTATCTCAAAAAGAATGACGAATGACGAGGCAGTAGTCAGTAGTCAGTAGTCAGTAGTCAGTAGCCCACCCACCCGCTTGAAGCGGGAGTTCATCGTGCGGACTCGGGTGCGAGTAATCAATTTGTCCGGATATCGTCAAGGGCTGAAGGGGAGGGTGGGCTACTGACTACTGACTCCTGGCTACTGACTACTGACTCCTGGCTACTGACTACTTCTTCTCCACTTCCGGCCACACTGACTCCAGCCCCATGGTTTGGCCGTCGACGGTACAGAGCAGCCGTCCGCGCTTGAGCTGGACCTCGATCGGTTCGCCGACGCCCACCGTCATCGAGTCGAGGATGGGTTGTTTGCGTCGGCCGCGATGAGCGAACGCAATCGCGTACCCGCGGGCCAGGACTGACAGTGGCGAGACGGCGTCGAGGGTGCCCGTCGTAGAACGAAGCCGCTGTTGATGCCTCGCGAGCGAGCTTCGGATTGCAGACTCACTGCGCTCGGCAAGGCGTTGCAATTGGGCCCTTCGATTCTCGAGAGCGAGGCGGGATGGAAACTGAGCGAGAGGTCGGGACGCTGTGTCGAGCCTCTGGCGCAGCACCCGCGCCTGTCGTTCGAGCAGACGGTACAGATTGCTGCGTCGCATCTCGAGCCGGGCGCGCCGTCCTTCGATCAGGCGCGGGACGCGGCCCAGCCCGTCCGATGAAGCAAAGTGACGGAGCTTGTGCCGATGCGCTTCGACCTTCCGCTGAATGACGTCGCGAATACGACGGACTCCATGATCGATCTGCGAACAGATCTCCGCCTTTGCCCGGACGACGATCTCGGCTGCAGCCGATGGCGTCGGGGCGCGAAGGTCGGCGACGAAGTCACAGATCGTGAAGTCGATCTCGTGCCCGACGCCAGAGATCGTAGGAATCCGGCAGTTTGCAACCGCGCGCGCGACGATCTCTTCATTGAAAGGCCAGAGATCTTCGAGCGAGCCGCCACCCCGGCAGATCAAAACGACGTCGTGCATCTGCCATCTGGATAGATTGTTCAGTGCGAGCGCGATCTCGCGGGCTGCAGTGGCTCCCTGGACGCGAACGGGATACACCTGGATCTCGAGTCCCTGGAAGCGCCGTCCCAGGACGTGGAGGATGTCGCGGATTGCGGCTCCGGTCGGGCTGGTGACGATGGCGATCTTCTGCGGCAATGGCGGAATCGGCTTCTTGCGCGATGCATCGAAGAGCCCTTCGTCCTGAAGGCGCTTCTTCATCTGCTCGTAAGCGAGCTGGAGCGCTCCGAGCCCTGCCGGCTCGACGGCGATCGCGTTCAGCTGGAACGAACCGCGCTGCTCGTACAGATTGAGTTTGCCGCGCACGACGACGTTCAGGCCGTTCTCGAGACGGAACTTCAGATTGCGCGCATACATCGCGAACAGCACGATGCTCAATTGACCGCGCGTGTCCTTGATCGTGAAATAGACGTGACCTGACGCCGGCCGCAGGCAGTTCGTCACTTCCCCTTCGACGGCAATGTTGCCAAACGAAGTCCAGAGGCTGACGTTGACCTCCTGAAGCAGCTCACCGACTTTGTAAATGTGCATTGGATGAAGAATTGAGAATTCAGAATTCAGAATTCAGAAAGGGGAACGCGCGAGTTCGAGGGACGAGGTGTCATCCTGAGCGCAGCGAAGGATCCCCCGAAAGCTTACGATACAGTCAGTAGTAAGGGGATCCTTCGCTACGCTCAGGATGACACTTGCTCCTGCGCGGGCCTTGAGTCGCCGTTGGGGCGGGCTTTCTGAATTCTGCATTCTCAATTCTCAATTCGCCGTCAAAGGTCCTTCCGCACGGCCTTCGATGAACTGCCGGACCATCGGATTGTCCGAGTTCCGGAACTCGTCCGACGTCCCCTCTGCGACAATCTCTCCCTGGTGAATCATCGCGATTCGATCGGCGATCTTGAACGCCACCTTCATGTCGTGGGTGATCGTGACGGTCGTCGTATTCAGTGTCTCATCCATCTCGACGATCAGATCGGCAATTACATCGCTGATGACGGGATCGAGACCGGTCGTCGGCTCATCGAAAAGGAGGATCTCCGGCTCGAGCGAGATTGCGCGGGCGAACCCGACGCGTCGCCGCATGCCCCCGGAAAGCTCACTCGGCCTCTTGCCGTCGACGTTCGCCAGGTGTACGAGCTCGAGACACTCGTGGACTCGGTCCCGGATCTCGCTCTGTTTCATTTTCGTGTGCCGCCTGAGCGGAAACGCGATGTTCTCGAACACCGACATCGAGTCGAACAGCGCCCCCTCCTGAAAACTCATACCGAAGCGACGGCGGAAGGTGTTCATCTCGACCGGCTTCATGCAGCAGAGGTCAGTGCCATCGACGACGACGTGCCCGCGGTCGGGCTTCATCAGCCCGATGATGTGTTTGAGCGTCACGCTCTTTCCCGTGCCGGAACCGCCGACGATCACCACCGTATCGCCTCGGTTCACGCTCAGCGTCATGCCCTTCAGAACATCGATAGGCCCGAACGACTTGTAGACGTCGGTCATCACGATCGCCTTCGCGTTGCGTTCGGGAGCTGGAGCAGTCGAGCTCATGTGAAGAGCAGTTTCGTCAGGAAGAAGTCAGTGAGCAGGATGATCAGCGATGCAGTCACAACTGCCGAGGTGGTCGACCGTCCCACGCCTTCGGCTCCTCCCGTGGTGAAGTATCCTTTCATGCAGCCCGTGAGCGTGAGGATCAGTCCGAACACCGCTGCCTTGATCAGGCCGCTCCAGATGTCGTTCAGCTCGAGAAACTGGTAGGTGTTCTGCTCGTAGATCACCGCGTTCGCGCCGAGCAGGTTCACGGCGACGAAGTAGCCACCGTAGATGCCGAGCGCATCGCCGAGGATCACGAGGAAGGGGAGCATGACGATGCCTGCGATCACGCGAGGGACGAAGAGGTAGTGGATCGGCTCGGTGGCGAGCGATTCCAGAGCGTCGAGCTGCTCGGTGACGCGCATCGTTCCGATCTCGGCAGCCATCGCCGAACCAACCCTTCCAGTGACCATCAATCCGACGAGTACGGGCGAGAGCTCCCGTACCATCGACAACGCGACGACGCTGCCCACGAAGTTCTCTGCGTGCACACGCTGAAAACCGTTGAAAGTCTGCAGCGCCATGACCATCCCGGTGAACATCGTGGTGAGAAACACTACGGGGATCGAGTCGACGCCCACTCGCACCATCTGGCGGAGCCACTCCATCACCTCGAATGGGCGTCTTCCAGTCCAGAGGATGGTCCGCCAGAGCATCTGGAACCATCGGCCCGTTTCCTCGAAGACGCGGATGGTGACGTTTCCAATCGGTTCGAGAACTCTGCTGGCGTTCATTTCAGATAGATCCTCGGCACCCTTGAACTGATCGAACAGAACACTTCATAGGGGATTGTACCGATCTTCTCCGCGATCTCTTCGGCCGCGATGCGTTCGCCATCCTGGCTTCCCAGCAGAACGACCTGATCACTGAATGCGACCCCCGGCACGTCTGTCACGTCCACGCTGACCAGGTCCATCGAAACGCGCCCGGCAACCGGGGCGCGCATGCCCCGGATCAGAACTTCACCCCGGTTCGACAGCAGCCGGTTGTAGCCGTCCGCATAACCGACAGGGAGAGTTGCGATCAGAGAGGGCCGTTTCGTCTGGAATGACGCGCCGTATCCGACGAAGCCACCCGCGGGCACTTCTTTCAACCGGAGGATCCGTGTCGTCCATTGGAGGACAGGTTCCAGCCGGTTGTCACCACGGTCGAGCGTCTCGCCGCCGAGAAGAATCATTCCGGCTCGAACGAAATCGCCAGGGTTGACGAGTCCCTGAACTGTCGCAGCGCTGTTCGCGACGTGGTGAAGGGGCGCGGAGATGCCTCCCTCTTCGAGCTTTGCCACCATCCGGCGGAATGTCTCCAGCTGCGCCGCCGTCAACGGATGTCCCGGATCGGAAGCCGCCGAAAGGTGCGTGTAGAGCGCGTCGACCCGTACACCTTCTGCGCCCCTCAGCAGTTCGATGACCTCGGGCAGATCGGCCTCTACGAGACCGACGCGCCCCATGCCACTGTCGAGTTTGAGGTGTACCGGAAACGACTTCGAGCCCATCCGCGCCAGCGCGCATGCATCCCGAAGTTGCTCAGGTCCGACGATGCCCTGGATGAAGCCCTGTTCCACGGCAATCGGAATCTGGTCGTTCGTGAGAGCGCCGAGGATAAGGATCGGAAGTGCGATCCCGGCTCGCTTCAGCTCGAGTGCCTCTTCAAGCAGTGCCACCGCAAGCATTGCTGCGCCGCGCTCTTCGCACGCCCGCGCAAGCTCGACGGCCCCATGGCCGTAGCCGTTCGCCTTGAGCACGACGACGAGCCTCGAGTCGGGAGGAAGCGCGCTGCGAAAAACGTCGAGGTTACGCGCATAAGCGTTGAGGTCAATCACAGCGAACGTCGGCCGGTGAGGCACTTCCTCGAATTCAGGAACTGAAGGCATGGATGTTCTGTCCGTGAATGGGCCTGGAGCGATCGGAAGAGAGGAATGCGATGATCTCGGCGACTTCGTGTGAGGTCATATCGGGCTTGAGCGCCGGATTCGCCTCTCGCAGCATCGGAGTGTCGACTGACCCCGGACTGACACAGTTGACGCGCACTCCAGTGTCGCGCAATTCGACAGCCCACGCTTCCGTGAAGGAGATCAGAGCCGCCTTCGACGCCGCATAGGCCGTGAAGCCGGGAAACTTCTGCGGTCCGGGAACCCCTGAGATCGACGAAACGTTCACGATCCACCCTTTTCCACGCCGGATCATGCCGGGCGCAAGAATGCGGCAGAGGCGGAATGGCGCACGGACGTTGACTTCGAAGTGATGATCCCACGCTTCGAGAGACATCTCCTCGAGCGGAGCAGGCGCGATGGCCCCCGCGTTGTTGACGAGAATGTCGCATGGGCCGAGCTCGCCTTCAGTCCGTCGAACGAGATCCTCGATCGATTGCTCACTCGTCAAGTCGCCGGGGACGGCCAGGATTCTGCCACCGGAGCCGGAAGCGAGCTCTTCGAGTTGCTTCGTGGAGCGGGCGAACGCGGCGACTTTTCCTCCGCGGGAAGCGATGAGCTCCGCCGCCGCCCGCCCGATCCCGCTGGACGCCCCGGTGACGATCGCGACGCGCCCGGAAAATTCGGTTTCGAACATAGGGGTGCATTGTAGGGGATGGGAGGAGACAGTACACAGTCGAGAGTAGACAGTAGACAGTAGACAGTAGCCCCCACCCCCCCTGAAGCTTCAAGCTGTCTCTGAAGCGTCCTCTCCAGCAGCAAAGAACGAAGGGTGGGCGGGCTACTGTCTTCTGTCTACTCACTGCGGTCTACTCTCCCCTATAATCCCCCCAAACCCGCAATCAAGAAAAGAGGAGCTCGATGGACGACAACGTCACGAACTGGCTGAACCTCATCTTCCGCTGGATCCACGTAGTTGCAGGAATCGCGTGGATTGGACATCTCTATTTTTTCAACTGGGTAAACGCACATTTTGCGAAGACGCTCACGGCCGAGAACAAGAAGGCGGTCGTGCCGGAGCTGATGCCGCGGGCCCTGTATTGGTTCCGATGGGGAGCCGCCTGGACCTGGATCACCGGCCTCATGCTGCTGGGACTCGTCTATTACATGCAGGGCGCCCTGTTCGAGGATCCGTCGCGGCCTAACCAGATGATGGGCGGCATCATGCTGATCCTTCTTCTCGTCTTCGCGTTTCTGTATGACGTGATCATGAAGGCGATGGGCTCGAATCAGTTGGTCGCGAACGCGCTGTCACTCGCACTGCTCGCGCTCCTCTACTTCCTCTGCGATCAGTTCGCGGACTTCGGTGGCCGCGGTCTGTACATTTTCATGGGTGGCGCGCTCGGTACCGCGATGGCGATGAATGTCTGGATGCGTATCTGGCCCGCGCAGAGGAAGATCATCACCGCGGTCAAGAATGGCGATGCGCCCGACGCGGCGCTCGTCGCAATGGCAGGTATGCGGTCGCGTCACAACACGTTCATGTCGGTTCCTCTGGTCTTCTTCATGATCAGCAACCATTACCCGACCGTTTACGGTACCGATCTTCACTGGCTGTGGGCTGCGGTCATCATGGCAGTCGGATTCCTCTCCGTGTCATTGCTCTACAAAAAGTCCGCAGCGGTTCCGGCATTCTGAGATCGCGCAGTCATCGATGTTGATTCCGGCCGGCAGAACGCGGGTTCTGCCGGCCGTAGTGTTTCAGGAGGTCTCTATGTCACGGCAGAACATCAGCAGCGGCTCGAAGTGGGAACCCGTCGTCGGTTACTCGCGGGCGGTGCGCGTCGGCTCGGTCGTCCACGTTTCGGGCACGACGGCAACCCTTCCCGAGGGCGGAATTGCGGGAGAGGGAGACCCGTACGCTCAGACGGTGCGGACGCTCGCGAATATCGAGGCGGCGCTTCGGAGCGCCGGTGCGACGCTCGAGGATGTCGTGCGGACGAGGATCTACGTCACGAACATCGACCACTGGAAGGAGGTCGGGCGAGCGCACGCGGAAAGTTTTGGCTCGATTCGTCCCGCCACCTCGATGATCGAGATCAGCCGGTTGATCGATCCTCGGATGCTCGTGGAGATTGAGGCCGAGGCGCTGGTGTCGGGCTCCTGACGGAGCCGGCTGCCGGAGCTGCGCCTTCCAAGTACAATCCGCCGATGAACATTCGCGAAATGCTCGAGAACATCGAGCTCGAGACTCTCGTTCCGCGAGCGGCCAGGAGCGCGGAAACGCGTGGTCGCGATCGCGACGAGCCTGAAGACGACCTCCGCCCTTCGTACCAGCGCGACCGGGACAGAATTCTTCACAGCAAGGCGTTCCGGCGCCTCAAGCACAAGACGCAGGTGTTTCTCGCGCCTGAAGGCGATCACTACCGCACGCGCCTGACGCATGTGCTCGAGGTCACTCAAGTCGCGCGAACGATCGCAAAGTCGCTTCGTCTCAATGAGGTGCTCACCGAGGCGATCGGTCTCGGTCACGACCTTGGACACTCGCCGTTCGGACACGCCGGCGAGGCGGCGCTGAACAAGCTCGTCAAAGGCGGCTTCGATCACTACCGGCAATCGGTTCGCGTCGTCGAGGTTCTCGAGAATGAAGGGCGCGGGCTCAATCTCACGATCGAGGTTCGCGACGGCATCCTCAAACACTCGAAGGGCGAGAAGGGAGAGCTGCTGCGCAAGCGGCCGAAGTCACGGGCGCTGACACTCGAAGGCGACGTTGTCCGGATCTCGGACATCATCGCTTACGTGAATCATGACATCGATGACGGAATCCGCGGTGGACTTCTGGCCGAGGAGGACATCCCGAAGCCGGTGCGGGACGTGCTGGGCGCCACCTCCCGCGCGCGTATCGACCGGATGGTGCGCGACGTGATCGACGAAACTCTCGGATGCGACTACGAAGCCATCCGGATGTCCGCCGAAGTTCTCGAGGCTCTCGAAGAACTCCGCCGGTACATGTTTCAGAACATGTATCTCATTCCGCAGATCCGCTCGGAGTTCGATAAGGCGCAGAGGATTCTCACTGAGTTGTTCGAGTATGTGAGGGCGAATCCCGAACGCTTTCTTCAGGACGCATCCGATGAAGAGGTCGATCATCTCGCGATCGATTTCATCGCCGGAATGACGGATCGCTACGCGATGAACCTCTACGCGAAACTGTTCCTCCCGCGCCCGTGGGATGCTGCAAACGTGCGACTGTAGGCCGCCCGTTGCAAATCGGCTGGCGCGGCTGGCGCGGGTGCCGAGGTGTGAGGTCTATCGTGTCATCCTGAGCGAAGCGAAGGATCCCCTCAAGCCTTACGATACAGCCAGTAGCAGGGGGATCCTTCGCTTCGCTCAGGATGACACCTGTTAGTTCTCCGCGTATCGATCAAGTCGAACGATCTTAGGTCGAGCTCAAATGAAAAACGCTCCGGGTGACCGGAGCGTTGTCGATGGCAGGATTGAAAAGGATTACTTCCGGCCGCGCTTCTTTGTGTTGAGACTTTCCTTGAGATCTTTTCCGGCCTTGAAGCGCACGCTCTTGCTTGCGGGAATCGTGATCTTTTCCTTCGTCCGGGGGTTGCGTCCCTCGCGTGCCTTCCGCGCGGACACCGAGAAGCTTCCGAGTCCGGGGATTGCGCAACGTTCACCGCTGGTGCAGGTGTCCGTGATGTAGCTGATGAAAGCGTCATAGGCAGCGGTCGCCTCTTTCTTCGAGATCCCTGCCTCGTCGGCGATGGCGTTGATCACGTCACCTTTTCCTGCCATGTGTAAATCCTCCTAGAGAGAAACTGATTTGTAATCGGAGGTGCCAATCTAAGAGAAGTATTCGGGATTGTCAATTCATTTTGAAGTTCGATTTCTGCGTGCAAATTGTCTGCGTTCTGACGATCGTGCCGTGCAGGCTCAGCCGCCCGAAACAAAGGCCTCTACTTCGTAAAACAATCATATATATTTACCGACATATTTATTGTATTAATGAAATGAATTAATCGAACTAAATAACGTAGTCATCAAGCTGCTGCCTATTCGCGCCTCCGGCGCAGCACGAATGCGGTGAATCCGTCGGCGCCGCTCTCCGGCGTGATTCGCAGTACTCCGTTCCGGATCCATTTCGTAGCTCCGGAGGGCGCGTCCACTCCGGCGTCGGAGATTGCATATGGAAAGCCGCCATCCAGAACTGCCGCGATGACTTCGTCGTTCTCCTCCGGTTCCAGCGAGCATGTCGAATAGACGCAGACTTCCGGCTCGAGAGAAAGCGCGCTCGTGAGCAGTTCGATCTGCAGCGCGGCGAACGATCCGATCGCATCGGGAGTGAGCCGCCACTTGATCTCCGGACTCTTTCGAATCGTGCCCGTCGCGCTGCAGGGAGCGTCGAGAAGAATCGTTCGGAACGCCTCGCGCCGGAAGGCCACGGATCTTCCGTCGCTGACGACGAAGTTCTGTTCACCCGTGCTGAAGGCTCTGTGGAGCCGGCGAAGCCTGTTGATGCGCTGCATCGATACGTCGTTGCTCGTCACTTCTCCTCCGCGGAGAGTCATGACGAGCGACTTCCCCCCTGGTGCAGCAGCCATATCGAGCACCTTTCCCCCATGCACGTCGACGAGAGTTGCAACCAGCGCGCTCGACTCGTCCATTGCGTAGAACCGACCGGCCGACATGTCGTCACGGATGTTCGAAGTTCCGCCTTCGATTTTCAGAACGTTGTGAACGATCGACGAACGTTCGAACGCGATCTGCTTTTCACGGAGAAGCTCTTCGGCCTGCTCGATCGAGATCCGCTGCTCATTCACGAGCAGATCCGGATGTGACAGTTTCTGATTCGACGTGAGGATCGCTCTCGTGCGCTGATAGCCGAACAGTCTGATCCAGCGCTGCACAAGCCACTCCGGATGGGCGAACTCAACCGAGAGCCGGGCTTCGCTTTCCCCGGCCTCCGGAAGAATCGATCCCAACTCTGTTCCGGTGGCTTTGCGTAGCACGGCGTTGACGAACCCTTTGGCCCGCGCAGCGTGCCGGCCGGACAACGTCACGGTCTCTGACACGGCTGCGTACGATGGCACCTCCATGAACATGATCTGGTAGATGCCCATCCGCAGAAGCTGGAGCGGGATGCTGTCGATCTTTGAAGCACGGCGGCCGGCGAGTTTCTCGATGATGTAATCGAGACGAAGCCTCCAGCGAAGGACGCCGAGCACCAGGGTGCGGATGAAGTTCACGTCCCGCCGCTCACCGTCGATGGCTTCGAGAAGGGGGATTGCGAATGCTCCTTCGTCAACGCTCCGGAGAATCTCCCAGGCCTGTTCCCGTTCCGTCACGAGAACGGCTCTCCGGCGCGAAGCCGTTGCCCGAGAGCGTATTCGAAGGCAGATACGGCCCGTTTGCCCGGCCTCTGAACTTCGCGCAACTGCAGCGCTCCCTCTCGCATCGCGACTGTCACTCCATCCGGGGCGATCCGGAGAATTGTGGATGGCGCTCCTTCACCCTCGACGGGTCGCATGTCTGTGAGTTTCAACGGCTCGCCCGCCGCAGTTCGATACGAAATTCCCGGCCACGGATAGAAAGCCCGGAATCTGTCGTAGGTTTCCCGAGCCGACCACTCCCACGCGAGCGCGCCCTCCTTCTTGTCCAGCTTTGGCGCTACCGTCGCGAGGCTATGGTCCTGTTCGACGGCGTGAGCCGTTCCTTCGGCAATCTCGTTGATCACGCGTGCAAGTAGCGAGGCTCCCATGGCAGCAAGACGGACCGCGAGCTCGGGCGCGCGTTCGTCCGGTACGATCTCGAGGCTCTCGGTCGCGAAAACGGGACCGTGATCGAGCTCCGAGTCCACCTGCATGATCGAAATCCCTGTGACGCTGTCTCCAGCTTCGATTGCGCGCTGGATCGGAGCAGCCCCGCGATACCGGGGGAGCAGCGATCCATGCACATTGATGAATCCCCGTGGAGGAACCAGAAGCAATGCGTCCGGCAGGAGCCGCCCATACGCAACGACGACTGCAAGTTCCGATTCGGTACGCCTCACCGATTCGAGAAAATCCTCATTTCTGATCTTCGCCGGTTGGAGAAGCGGAAGTCCCTCGGCCGCCGCCTTCATTGCGACCGGTGGAACCTGCAGTTTCATGCCCCGTCCGGATGGACGATCCGGTTGCGCGACGACGAGCGAGACTTCATGCCCGCTCTCGATGATGGCTTTCAGCGAGGGGACGGCGAATTCAGGAGTTCCGAAGAACGCGATTTTCACCGCGCGATTCTATAGTAGCGGCGGATTCCGATCCGCCGTGTGTCGGAATGCAGGCTCCCATGTGGCAGGGCCTTCCCAGGCCCTGCCTCTTCCGAATAGTGACGATGTACGACACTAGGAAAGTAGTCGGTGACGGTAGACGCTCGAGGTCTCCTACATCTCTCCTCGAAAGGCAGGGCCTGGGAAGGCCCTGCCACATGGGGGATCGACAGCCGCAACGTGATGGGGCGACTACGATTACGGAGTTGGCGACGGCGCGGCGACTCCTCCCGTCGTCGTGATCGCGTTCGGCGGCAGCTCGCTTCCGATCACAGCAGGCTCCGGAGTCGCAGGTGGATCAGCCAGCGTCGTCGTCTCGTAGGGCGCCGAGGTGCCCTGCGCCCCGTACGAGGGCTCCGGGACCACCATCCCGGGTCTGACATCGACGGGACTGGTAGCCGTTGATGGCATGTTCTGACGGTCGCGGGGCACGGGTTCTCCGCGGCATGAGACGAGCAGGGTGAGAGCGAGAAGTGGGAGAAGAATTTTCATGATGTGCGGATGCTTCCGAAGAACGTGCCAGCTTGTGGTTCGGCGACACTGTTCCTGCCGCTGAGGGTGAACGATGAAGATCCGGATTTTAACGGCCGCAATTCTGATGCTTCTGGTCACCCATGGGCTCCTCGGGCAGCTTGCCGAAGGCGACAGGCTCTACGCTCGGCGTGCGGAGGGGCACCAGGGGGCGAGGGCGCGAGCGGCGAATATCGATGCGGCAATCGCCGCGTATGAGAGAGCGGTTGCCGCGGCACCCTCAGAGCTCGGGCCGCGGGTGAAGCTGCTAACGGCGCTCCGCTTCAAGGGGGCGTACGCGGTGACATCCGAATCGGCGAAGAAGGAGATATTCGGGCGCGGCAAGGAGTTGTCCGACCAGGCTTTGAAGCTGCTTGACAGCAAGCTGGCCGAGCGAGGATTACCGTCATCGGCCAGAGCGAACGTCGAGCAACTCGCATCCGCGTCACGATCGATCCCGTACGCGACAGAACTTTTCTACTGGGATGCCGTGCTGTGGGGAGAGTGGGCTCTCGTTTACGGAAAGATGGCGGCAGCAAGACAAGGCGCTGCCGATCGCATCCGTCGAAGTGCGACCATCGCGAGACTTGCAAACCCTTCACTTGAAGACGGAGGTGGGGCAAGAGTCCTCGGAAGGCTCCATCACCAGACTCCGAGAATTCCTCTGATCACTGGATGGGCTTCGCAACGCGAGGCTGTGAAGTTCCTGAGGGAATCGGTGGCTGCCGGCCCTCGCGTGAAGATCACAAAAGTCTTTCTCGCCGAGGCGCTGATGGAAGGCGATGCGAATGCAAGGCGCGAGGCGCGCGCACTGCTCGAGGATGTCGTGAGAACGCCGAACGAACCGAATCACCTGGTGGAAAACGTCGCAGCACAGGAAGATGCGCGCGTTCTGCTGGCGAAGCTGGGAGGCTGACGAAACGGCGTATCACGGCACCGGCACCCCTGCGACCGCGCGAGTCTCACCCGTTTCCGCGTTGACGAACGATGCAGCCGCGACGACGGTTCCCCTGAGAACCTCAATCCGGATCACGACCGTGTGGTCCAGCGGCAGTCCAAGTTGCGCCTCCGCATCCACGAGACGGAAGGCGGTCTGCTCCGGGACTTCGATTCGAATGCTGTTGCCTGCACGACTTCCATCGGGTCCTGAGGCGGTGATCTCGATCTCCGCCGGGCTCTGACCGACATTTGCTGCATCGATATGCACCCGTCGGGGCGAGCGGGACGGCTGGCCGGGAATGGCGAGCGCCTTCATCGGACGCTCCGGTCCTGCAGACTGTCCGATCGTAAGTGGCGCCTCTGGCAGACCACTACTGTTCCTCGACGCGTCGTACGTCATGATGCGGGCGATGACGGCAGCGCTTTCAGGAATGGTGACGATGAGACTGCCGAATGACTCCGGCCGCTGGAGAAGGGATGCGACGACGTCTCCGGACTGCAGGCTCGCGCGGGGAGCGAGCTTGATGCTGCGGGAAGCGTTGAGCGTCGAAATGTAGCGGACCTGCAGTTCGACTTCACGGTCTGATGCGTTGTAGAGGAGCAGATCGGAGCGCCAGTACGAGCCTCCCGCCCCCGGCCCGCTGGCCACGGAGGGAAAGATCAGCTGCCGGCCTTTGCTGTCATCCACTTCCTCGCGCGAAGGCACGCGATGCCGCGCAAGGTAGTTGGCGAGAGCGAAGCGTGGGGTGGATTCGAGGCGGCGCCAGAGCTCGACGCCCCGGACCGACGACGCATAACCATAGTGATCGTTGATGTAGGCAGCGACGGCTGGGGCGCGAAGGTCATTCGGGATACCGTCGAAATTGTCGTAGCCCTCCGGTGAGCCTCGGAGCACGATCCGCGGCTTCGATGATTCGAGGGCGAGGATGACTTCCTGCTGGAGTGCGACCGGCGAGATGATCGGAGTCTGGTAGAAGCGCGTCGGATTCGGCCGGTCGGCGAAGAAGTACAGCGCCGGCTGATTGGAAAAGTCGAAGAGCGGCTCGTCATCTGCGAGCACTGCGCGGACTTCACGGCTGACGGCGTCGACTCTGTCGCGCACGAGATGAGCAGTCGGATGTCCCCCCCCGGCCATCCTCGATCGGAAAGTCCTCGCCGCTTCGATCCGGGCGTCGATCAGGTCGGGCACCCATAGCGCGACGAAAGCCGTGGCCGCGATCATTGCCAGCAGTGATCCCGCGAAAGAACGTCCCGCAAGACCGTGGGAGTCGAGGGCTTCACTGAGGCCCCGCCAGAGCGCGATGATCAGCAGCACGATGATGGGACCGAGAAGAAATGCGGCGAAGTGCTGGTGAGGAAAGTCGGCTCGCCCGAGCGCGCTTCGCTGCGTGAGCAGCGAGGTGAAGCTCAGGGCCATGAGCAATTGGTCGGAGAGGGTGATCCTTTTCCGGACGATCCTGAAAACCAGGTAAACCAGCGACATGACGAGAATTGCGGGGCTCAACACGAACCGAATCTTCTCTCCCAGGATGAAGTCCCCAACTGCTCGCAGACTCCGGTCGGTCGTGAACGCCGTCTCGATGCCGGGATAGGGAAGCGACCAGACGGCATCGATGATCGAAGGAATCGTGACGAACGAGTTCGTGATGAACGCTTCCAGTGCGCTGTTCGCGGTCAGATAGATCAGGATCGGCACTGAGACGACTGCGAAGCCCGCTCCGAATGATGCGAGCGAGGGGCCGAGACGGATTCGCGCCTCGGTTGCTCCAATGCGCCCGAGCAGCGAAACTGCAATCAGAGTCAGCAGCACCCCGGCCACGGAGTACAACCCCATGTCCATGCTGTAGAAGAACGCGAGGCCGGCGAAGAGACCGCTGACAGTGAGCGGCAGAACTCGTCCGCCGCGAAGAGCGAGTACGAGAAAGGCAATCGAGAGAATTTCGAAAGCCGCGCGCTGATGATTGACCGAGGTCACCAGCGCGACGAGAACCGTTGCGAGTGTGAGCGGGATCGAGTTGAAAACGGCCATCGCGAGAACGCCGATGACGGCCAGCCCGAGGCAATCGACGACGATCATCCGCATCGCGCTGACCTGCACCTCGCGTCCGAAGACATTCATGAGACCGGCGTCGAGAAAGCCGTTCTCGAAGAGGCCGTGGAGAATGAAGACGTCACGATAAGGAATCTTGCCGCGCAGGTAGTCGGATGCAGGGCCGAGTGACTCCCCGCGGTGAAAGAGATCGGTCCAGTACGTGGATGACGCCGTCGTTGCGTAGTTGAAGCAGAACAGAAGCATCGGAATGACGAGCCAGGCAACGAGGAGGCGCGTGCGGGACGAAGAGATCGTCGTCCGAATGAAAGCAGCCACGAGCAGCAGCACGACCGTCGACACGCCGGCAATCAGAAGTGACGTCTGCGCCGGAATCGTCGTCAGTCCAAGGGGGGCAAGAAGCAGAAGAGGAGAGGTCGCCCATGCAATTCTCGGATAGACGTCGCCCGGGAGCTCGCGATGCCTGTTTGAAATCCACCGCGACATCAGAATCACCACTCCAAGGACCGCGGCAATTGCGAGCGCGGCCAGCGGGAGCTCGAGAAAAAGAGTTCTGTCGCTTGCGAGTCGCGATTCAGTCGTCGTGTAACGGAAAAGCACCAGCGAAAATCCGGCCGCGATGACAAGTGCGTGATACGCCGTCTGAGGCCCGCGCATCAGCTCTCGCAGCCACGGTTTGCGGTTCAGGAGAACTGCCGACCAAACACCCAGCATCGAGAGGATGATGGGAAAGACGATCGCACGTCCCTCGCTGCGCGTTGTGATGTAGAGAAACGGCGCGATGGCATACGGAAGTGCGAAGAGAACGGCTGCCGGGAGCCGAAGGCGAGCCGAGTCAGATTCCATCCAGTCTGTGAGGCGATAGAAAAGCCGCGATCCGACCCGGTGGAATCCGACGGTTGCGAGGGGCACGAACAGATAGAAGATCGCGGCGCCGAGGTAGTCACGAAGCTTCGAGACGCCGTCTACGGTCACGCGTCCGACCGCGACCGGATCAGTCGGGGGAAGGGACCGGAGCAACTTCGTGATGGCGAAGTACCATGCCACAGCAAACCCGAACGCAGCAATCCAGAAGAGCCCGGAGATCAGCTTCCGGCTCAGAGTTGCAGCGCGCTCCTCATCCGTCATGGTTCTGGGCGGAGTTTAGCTGAACTGAAAGGCGGAAGTGTCATCCTGAGCGAAGCGACGGATCCCCCGATTGTCTGCGTAAGAGCGAGTTCTGAGGGGATCCTCGCTTCGCTCAGGATGACACGCGCTCGGTCGCCGTTACCTCAAGCCGCTGGGATCAGTCCACGGCTTTCCGCTGCAGATGACGGATCACCGCGTCGGTCAGCGAGGCGACGCTCGCCTCATCCGCTTCGACGTTGACCACCGCGCCGCGGGATCGGATGGCTGTGCTTGTTGTCGGGCCGATCGAAGCGAGCACTGCCTGTTCCGTAAGGCGGGCCGCCTGCTCCTCCGACAGATTGTCGAAGAAGTGTTCGACCGTTGAAGCGCTGGTGAACGTGACGCAGTCGATGCTGCGGTCATCGAGAAGCGCGACGAGCTCGTCGCGAATTGCCGTGGTCGCGCGCGTTTCGTAGGCGACAGCCAGATCCACCGTGCCGCCGCGCGCACGCAGCTCGTCGATGATCTCGTTTCTCCCGACCGCCGCCCGGATCACGGCGGTCCGCAATCCCTTCTGGTCCTGCGGAAGCAACGGCAATAGCGCGATCGACTGGAACTTGTCGGGGACGAGATCCGCGCGGATTCCCCGTTCGAGCAGCAGCGCCGCGGTCGGCTGTCCGACGGCCGCAATCATCACAGACGAAAGCGCGCGCGCATCGAGACCCTTCGCGTGCAGTCGCCTGAAGAACGAGTCAACTCCGTTGACGGACGTGAAGATGAGCCAGTCGTAGGAATCGAGCAGATCCACCACGGCATCGAGCGATTCGAATGACGCTGGAGGAACGATCTCGATGGTCGGAAATTGCAGAACGCGCGCTCCAGCTTCTTCCAGCAGCTTCTTCAGCTCAGATGCCTGTTCGCGGGCCCGCGTGACGACGACCGTCCGGCCGAAGAGAGGGCGGTTCTCGAACCAGTTCACATGTTCCCGCACAGACACGACGTCGCCCACGACGATCAGCGCCGGCGTCGGAAGCTTTGCCTCGGTTACTGCGTCGGAGATCGAAGCGAGAGTCCCAGTCACCGTCCTCTGATATGGCGTTGTCGCCCGTGAGATGACGGCGACGGGGGTCGAGTCCGGAACGCCTTCTTCGATCAACCGTGATGCGATGACCGGCAGATTCGCCATCCCCATCAGAAAGACGATCGTGCCGTTCGCTCCCGCGAGACTCTTCCATGGAATGCCGGTCGAGTCATCGCTCTCATGTCCCGTGATCAGCGTGACCGATGTCGCGTGTGCACGGTGCGTCACGGGGATGCCGGCGTATGCAGGTCCCGCAATCGCGGACGAGATTCCCGGCACGACTTCGAACGGTACGCCGTTGCGCCTCAGCTCCTCGGCCTCTTCCCCGCCGCGTCCAAAAATGAAAGGGTCGCCTCCCTTCAGGCGCACGACACGCTTGCCCTCACGCGCTTTCTCGACGAGCAGCGCATTAGTGCGATCCTGCGGGAGCGTGTGTTTGCTTGCCCTTTTCCCCGCATCGATCACCTCGGCGTCCGCGGGAATCATCGCGAGGATCTCAGGTGACACAAGAGCATCGATCACCACGACCTCGGCGCTGGAGAGCAGTTCTGCCGCGCGGAGGGTGAGAAGCGCCGGATCGCCCGGGCCTGCACCGACGAGAAACACCTTGCCGTTCATTCCGCCGATGCTCCGGTGATCAACTCGATCGCGCCTTCGTCGAACAGCCGCTTCGCTACGGACGTCAACAACTCATCCATCGCCATCACGTCTGCGACGGCCTGCGTCCGGATCGTCCGAGTTCCCGGAAGGTCGGAGACGAAGACGGTAAGCGTGATGCTTCCGTCGTTGATCACTGCGTGCGCGGCGATGGATGTGTGGCAGTCGAGTTGGTCATCGAATTTCTGCAGGATGCCGCGCTCGCACGCAGCCATGATGGACGTCGGATCATGCGTGATCGCGCCGGCGGCCTCGCGGGCATCTGAGCGATCTGCAAGCGTCTCGATCGCCACGATGCCCTGCCCTGCTGCCGGGACCATCTGCTCGACTGAGAAGTAGCTGGTCACATCATGCTTGCGCTCCAGCCGCTCGAGTCCGGCTGCGGCGAGAACGAGTCCCGCGTAGTGCCCTCCCTGCGCCTTCCGTATTCGCGTATCGACGTTTCCTCGGATGTCGTTCACTTCGAGTTGCGGGAAGAGCGCTTTGAGTTGCGCTCGCCTGCGTGGTGAACTCGTCCCGATGGTCGATCCGTCAGGAAGACTCTCGATCGCCACGTGCGAGGGATGGACCCAGGCGTCGCGGGGGTCGCCTCGTTCGAGGAATCCTGCGAGCTCGAATGAATCGGGGATGATCGAAGGAACGTCTTTAAGGCTGTGCACGGCGAGGTCGATCTCACCGCGCTCGAGTGCTTCTTCCAGCTCCTTGATGAAGAGCCCTTTGCCGCCGATCTGAGCGAGTGGAACATCCTGCCTGCGGTCGCCGGTGGTACGGATCACGCGGATCTCAGGATCGAACCCGGCTGCTTCGAGGCGCTGCTTCACCCGGTTTGCCTGCCAGAGCGCGAGGTCGCTGCCACGGGTGCCGATCGTAAGCCTTCCGCTCATCAGAGTCCGAAGATCCTTCGGATCTGCTGCCGGATCGACTCGCGTTCCTCTGGTTGATCGGCGGCGGCGGTCTCTTTGAGCCGGATGATCGGGTAGTGGAGCACTTTGTTGATGATGGAAGTCGAGAGAATCTCGATCGCCTGCTGCTGTTCGGTCGTGATCGGTCCCACGCGCCGGAGGCACTTTTCGAGCTCCACTTTTCTGATTTCGTCGAGTTTGCCCTGCAGTTCCAGGATCGTGGGCACTGCATCGTGTGAGGCGAGCCTTCTCATGAAACCATCCACTTCTCTATCGATGATCTCTTCTGCCGAGACTGCCTTCTGTTCGCGCTTTTCGCGATTTTTGTCGGCAACTTCCCGGAGGTCGTCGATATTGTAGAGGAACGCTCCCTCGATGGCCGAGATCGCGGGATCGATGTTCCGGGGAACGGAAAGGTCGATGAGAAAAAGGCTTCCCCGGCGCCGTTCCGCAAGGGCGGCACGCACATGTTCGGGACGTACGAGGAAATGAGGCGCCGCGGTCGACACGATCACGATCTCGCATGACCGAAGACGCTCTTCCATCGACTCGAAGTTGATCGCCTCTCCGTGGAACCGCTCCGCGAGCTCGATTGCGCGCTCGTGTGCGCGGTTCGCCACGAATACCCTTCGAAGTCCGTGTCCGTTCAGGTGTTGCGCGGTCAGCTCACCGATCTCCCCGGCGCCCACGAGCAACACATTCAGACCGTCGAGATTGCCGAAGATTTTCCTCGCCAGCTCCACTGCGGCGTAGGGAACGGAGACGGCATGCTCGCCGATCCCCGTATCGGTACGCACACGTTTGGCGACGCGGAGGGCTGCATCGAAGAGCTGGCGGAGGATCGGGTCGGTGGCGTCGAGCTCGCGGGACCTGTGGTAGGACTCGCGGACCTGCCCGCCGATCTGTGGCTCGCCCAGGATCATTGAATCGAGACCGGAGGCTACGCGGAAGAGGTGACGTACCACGTCGCCATTGCGGAGAACGTACAGGTGTCGCTCGACGTCGACGCGGTTCATTCCGGAACGGCTCACGATCATCTGCACAACCGGCTCGATCGATTCCTCCGATTCTGACGAAAGGATCGTTTCGACGCGGTTGCAGGTCGATAGCACGCTCGCCCCCAGGACACCCGGCAATCCGGTGAGGCCGGAAATGATTTCCCCCTCGCGCGAGGGATTGACGCTGAGCCGCTCGCGCACTTCGACCGGAGCGGTGTTGTGGTTCAGTCCGACGAGGATCAGCGACATGCCGCGTCGCCTCCTGTTGCCGGGTTCAGCGACTTCCCGCTATACATGCTGTACCCCGAGGACCGCGATGAGGATCGAAACGAAGGCAGCCGCCGAGATGACGAGATTCTTTTTGGTGCTCAGCGTTCCGCTGTTGTACGACTGAAGAAGCGCAGCGAAGAGGACCCAGGCGACGACTGCCGCGATCTCCTTCGTCCGGAGGTCGTAGGTTCCGATGTGTGTCCGATACGACCAAAGGAATCCGGCGATGAGTCCGGCAGTGTAGATTCCGAAACCGATTGCCAGCGCCCTGTAGCTGACCAACTCGCAAACCTGAAGGCTCGGAATCCATTCGAAGAGCCGCCCCTGATGTTTCGATTTCAGGGATCGCTCCTGAAAGCGATAGAGCACGAAAAAGGCGAGCCCGATGAGCAGTGATGCGATGCCGACGGTGCTCAGGAGCAGGTGTCCCACGAACAGATTGGAATCGAGCGCTGGGTCCGCCGGGGCGAAAGGTGCCCGCACGACTACCGTAATCGTCATCAGCATGAGGATCAGCGGGTAGACGAAGAATGCCGCCGCGTGGACTTTGTATCGGATGAATAGGAAGAGTTCGACCGCAAAGATCAGCCAGGCGATGAAGGCGGCGATCTCGGGGAGGTTGGTCAGGGGAGGGTGGTCTGTGGCCGAACAGACCATGCCGATCCAGACCGTTTGGACGACGAATCCTCCGCACATGAAAACCAGAGCGATCCGTTGCAGCCGGATACTGCGATTGTAGAGTCCGGCAAGGACGGTCAACGTGCCCAGAGCGTAAAGGGTGACGGCGATGTAGAGGGTGAGGTTCATGGGAACGGGTCCGGATCCGGTGTCAGCTGGCCGCTAGTGTATCGCGAGCCCCCGGCCTCAGAGTTCCTTGCTGAAGACGACCTTGTCATCTTTGATCCGGTAGAAGTCCTTGATCCGCGAGATTTCCTTGTAGCCGCTGCTGCGGTAAAAGCGGATCGTCGGCTCATTGCTTCTGCGGGACGAGGTCTCGATCAGCAGCATGCGCCCTTTCTGTCCGCGCACCTCTCCTTCGACGAAACGGAGGAGGAGCCGTCCAACACCCTGTCCCTGCCGCGCTGGATCGACCGCGATCCAGTAGAGATCGAAGACGCCGTCGGTGCGAGGCGTCGGGCCGTAGCAGACATAGCCGACGATCGAGCTCCGATCGGGTTCGCCGTCGATTGCGACCTGAATCGTGAAGTCGGGACGCAGCTGAAAAAATGCGAGATCGACGAGCTCCATGGCCGACGCGATCTCCTCTTCGCTGAATACGGCAGTAGCGAGAAGAATTTGTTCGATGCTGCCACGATCGGGGATGCCGCCGGGCCGTATCGTTAGAGTCAAGGGCGGACCATTCCTGAGGCGCCTGACGGCTCACGATGATGCGATGGGGAGGTCCGCAGGTGCGACTGCAGACTTCCTTACAGTCGGGCCGTCTCCGTTCCCCACCTCGAAGGGCTCGAACTGGTGCCGGATGTAGTCGGGAACCCAGGCGACAAAGCGCATCCGATCTTCGTCGATCGACTGTTGTTCGATCTGAGCCACCTCATGGAGGCTTGCGAGGAGGCGCGACTCGCTCGACGGGATCTCGAGGTTGACGACTTCTCCCTCGGAGAGCTCCCGGTCGCGGATCATCTCGATGAGTCGTTCACATCCTTCGCCGGTCAGCGCAGACAGGGCGACAGCGTGACGTCGCTTCTGCTCCCCGATTCCGACTGCAAACCGATCGGACTTGTTGTACACCTCGATGACCCGATCCGCGGGAATCCCGAGGTCGCGAAGAACCTGATCTCCCACTTCGCGCTGCTCGTCGGACTGCGGGTGGCTTCCATCGATTACGTGCAGAACGAGATCAGCGGAGACGGCCTCCTCCATGGTGGAGCGAAAGGAGGCTACGAGATGATGCGGAAGTTTTCGGATGAAGCCGACCGTGTCGATCATCACCGTCTCACGCGGGGCGTCGAAGTGCGACTTGTGCAGCTTTGCGTCGAGAGTGGCGAAGAGCTTGTCGACAGCTTCCGCGGAGCCGCGCGTGAGCTGGTTGAACAGCGTCGACTTTCCCGCGTTCGTGTACCCGACCAGGGCGACTGTGAACGCCTTTCTGCGGCTCTTCCGCTGGGTTTCGCGGTTCTTTTCAATCTTCTCGAGCTCGTCATCCAGCCGGCTGATGCGTGTCCGGATCATGCGACGGTCGATTTCGAGCTGCGTTTCTCCAACCCCGCGGGTTCCGATTCCGCCGGCCTGTCGCGAGAGATGGGACCACTGCCTGGTGAGCCGGGGCAGAAGGTATTTCAGCTGAGCGAGCTCGACCTGAGTGCGCGATTCGCGGCTGCGCGCCCTGCGGGCGAAGATGTCGAGAATCAGCGCGCTCCGGTCGATGACCTTACACTCGATCACCTTCTCGAGGTTCCGGATCTGAGCCGGAGAAAGGTCATCGTCGAAAACGACCAGGGTGGCGCGGTGGCGTTTCGCCAGTTCGGCGATCTCTGCCGCCTTCCCCTTGCCGACATACATTGCGGCATCGGGAGCCGGACGTTTCGCCAGAAGGGCAGCCGAAACGGTCCCTCCGGCGGCTTCAACCAGCTTTGCGAGCTCGTCGAGGTGCTCTTCCGCAACCGTGCGCGAACCGTCGCGCGTGATCAGACCTGCGACGATTGCTCTTTCAGGGCCGCCGCTGCCCCCGTTCGAATGGGCCAACTAGTTCTCCAACAGCATGGTCAATATACAAGAAAACAGCGCCAGCCATGAGAACCTTCCGCGTGTCATCTTGCGCTCAGAGGGTGTGAAGAAATCAACCCGTATCTGTCATCCCGAGCGTCGAGCGAGGGATCTGGGTGGTGGTTCCCTCTAAGAGACCCCCTCCCAGATCCCTCGCTC
>JBGSYJ010000325.1:0-23030 GCA_041750915.1 Thermoanaerobaculia bacterium
GCCCCGAGGGCTCTGTCAACGACTTTGCCGTCCTTGAACATCAGGAGCGTTGGGATCGACGACACCTGGTACTTCTGCGCCGTCTCCGGATTCTCATCGACGTTGATCTTCGCGATCAAAGCCTTGCCCTCATAGGATGGGGCGAGATCTTCCACGACTGGACCGATGATCCGGCAGGGGCCGCACCATGGTGCCCAGAAGTCGACGAACGCCGGTTTATCGGATTGCAGGATGCTCTTGTCGAAATCGCTGTCAGAGACCTGCTGTACTGCGGTCGTTTCAGGCATTAAACATTCTCCTTCGTCACGTACACGTGTACCTTTTCAACATCTATAACCAAAAGCCATTCCATCTCGAACGATTGCGTCCGCTACCCGACGCAATGAAAACAGGCAGCGATCGTGCTTATGGTGGTGGAAACGGTCGTGTTCGCCGCTCGTCCAGCGGACCGTCTCAAATCCAATCGGAGCTCATCTGCATGCCTGAAAGAAGAAAAGCCGACCGGCCCGGCGCACCCGACCGGCGGAGCTTTCCCCGGCCGCCCCTCTGGCTGAACCTCGCGATTCTCGTACTCGCCCTCGTTTCGGTGGGATTTGCACGGATTCACCGCGGCTCGCTCGACCGACAGTTCACAGAAGTCATTCACCAGCAGGAAACCAGTCCGGCTGAGATCAGCCGGATCCGGACGGAGCTGGCCGAGCTCGAGCTCACCAGGGAGCAGCTCGAAGCAGAGCTCAACAGCAGGCTCGAGTACATCGAAAATCTCGAATCGAGTGAGTTCTATCTCGCGATCGATACGTCCAGAAAAAGGCTCTTCTTTCACTACGGCGACAAGATCGCCAGAGAGGCGCCTGTGACTGTGGGAGAACCGGGGACGTTCCAGGCCGGCGACGACGAATGGTCGTTTTTGCCGCTCAAGGGCGCGTTCCTTGTGCGGGGCAAAGAAGAGGGAGCGAGCTGGGAAGTGCCGGGCTGGGTTTACGCGCGCGATGGACAGCCCGTCCCTTCAGCTCCGCAGTCCGTTCCGGAAGGCCTGGGCAAATATGTGATCCATTTGCCGAACGGCTATGTGATCCACTCCCCGCCTCCGCCGTCGAGCCCCCTGACGACCCCGAAGCCAGGTTCGTTCATGGTGCCGGAGGAAGACCTGCGGGCAATGTGGCCACGCATCAATGACAAAACGAGAGTCTTCATATTCTGAGGAGAGTTTGAATGCCACGCTGGATAGGATTGATTGGATCGTGGGCACTTCTTGTGCTCGGGCTGGGAATCGCATCGTTCGCGGTTGCAGGGCAGTGGATCAACGTACAGGACGCACGCAAGCTCCAGCGACTCGAGCTCGTCGATGAGCTGATCGCGGAGCGGACCAGGAGCAGCGTCGACAGGCTCAGAGCGTCGAAGACCGCCGGCGCGTCGAGCGTTGGAACACTACAGACTCGAGTCGCCGACGTCGATCGGAAGATTGACGAGACGCAGCAAACGAATCAGGTGATCACGGTTTCCATTGCCGAAAACAAAGTCTACATGCGGCGCGACGGCGAGGTCGTCTTCGAAGCCGTCTGCTCGACCGGAAGCGGAACGAAGCTCGTCGACCAGGGGCGGACCATGGTGTTCAACACTCCCGTCGGCAGGTTCAAGATCCTCTCGAAGGAAGAGAATCCGATGTGGGTTCCGCCCGACTGGCACTATGTCGAAGAAGCTCAGAAGAAAGGCGCCCGAACCGTGAAGCTCGGCTACGGACAGGCAATCGACGCCGATACCGGCGCGCCGGCGAGCCCGAAGGCGGGCGGCGGCGTCTGGTCATGGCTCGGCGACTCGTCCGGCAGCCAGAGAGTCATGAAGGTGAAGAACAACACAGTCGTGATCGAGGAGAATGGACGCGAGCGTGAGCTGCCTCACGGCGAGATAATCTACGCCGGGGGAGCGGTCGTCATTCCTCCGGTCGGCACTCCGCAACGCCGCTTCGACAAGGTACTCGGAACACATCGCCTGAACCTCGGCGATGGCTACGCTCTGCACGGAACTCAGCAGGTTGCCCAACTAGGCCGCAGCGTCTCGCATGGTTGCGTGCGCCTGCGGAACGAAGACATCGAACGGCTGCACGCGATGGCGAATGTCGGGGATGAGGTCGTGATTTATTGAGGAGATAGTAGACAGTACACAGTAGACAGAAGACAGTAGGCCCAATTGCTACTGTTTACTCACTCCCTGGTCAGGAGACAACGATGGCTTTCGCGGAAGCGCAGCTGTCGCCGCGAGGAGGCGGGGATCGAGCGGAAAAAGGTACAGCGAAAAGACTCAGGCGAGATCGTAAAGCCGAAGACTACTGTCTTCTGTCTTCTGTGTACTGTCTACTGAATCCATCGACAGGTCGAGGTTCGGGCCGGAGCCCTCCAGCCCGAACCCCTCCTGTCACAAGGAACGGGGTCTGCCGGCATTGGCTTCCTCTCCACACCTCTCCACACACGCTGCGCCAACCTGGGGAGACACTTCAAATCCCCGCCGGACTTCGTCTGATATCCGGAATGAGGAGCCCTCTGCAGCGCGTCCCATGAAACGCCGCAATGTCTACTCAGTACCGGGGATCGAGACGCCCCGCGCGATCACTGCTATCAAGCGCCAGAACGTCCTCGTGAGGAGGGAATGAAGAGCCTGTGAACTCTCCAATCACGTTCGGTAACCCGGCCATCTGAAATCAGACCCGTCGGCTTTGCGTCCCCCCGTCACCGGAGGTTTGCCTTTATCGTTGTGACCGCTGCTTCAAAGAAACACCGCCAGTCTAATACTGCACCGGACTCTATGCAAGTTTTTTTTATATGTTATGTGGCAGGGCCGCCCGGAAGTAGCCAGTAGTCAGGAGTCAGTAGCCAGTAGTCGGGACCCGGGGTCAATGAGTCGGCAGCACTCGAAGACCGCGGGGTGGGAGGGCTACTGACTACTGTCTACTGTCTACTGACTACTCTCTGCGAACGCGCTATTCTTTCACCTCCCGATGAACGTCTGGCGCACGCGGCTCAACAACTGGCTCACACCGCTCGCGGCGGCCATCCCGTTCAGTCCGAATGTGATCAGCTGCGTCGCGCTGGGGCTGATGATTGCTGCCGCACTCACTCTCTCCTTCGCCAGGCATCACCCCTCGATGTTTCTCATCGCGCTTCCCATAATTGTCGTTGGTGGTCTTCTCGATGCACTCGATGGAGTCGTCGCGCGCGTGCAGGGCAGAACCTCGAAGCTCGGCGACTTCCTCGATCATTTCTTCGACCGCGTCGCCGATCTGTCGCTGCTCGCGGGATGGATCATCGGGGCCGGCCTCCGCATCGAGATCGGACTCGTCGTGCTGGTCCTGGTGAGTCTCCACGGCTATCTCGGGACGCAGCTGGAGGCGAGCTTCGGATCCCGCGATTACGATCAGACGGGACGTGGTGAATTTGTCCTCGCGCTGTTCATCTTCCCGATACTCGCCTGGAACCTCTCGCAGGCCGGGATTCTGCACAGGCAGTGGTCCGGCCTGACGATCCCCGAATGGGCGACGCTTCTCCTGGCAGCCGGCGCCGCAGCGGGCCTCATGCAACGCTTCCGTTCGGGACTCGCTCGTTCGAGGGAACAGCATTGATTCGAATCGCCATTACCATTCTTGTCATCCTCGCGCTTGGCTTCGGCGCCGCGGCGCTGATCGCCCACTCTCTCAAGCGGGCCTCTCTCTTTTTTCCGGAGCGCTATCCCGGCGGTTACTGGGACACCGCCAGACTTCCCGTCCAGCCCGTCGATGCGTGGGTGACGACGCCGGACGACGTCGACCTTCACTTCTGGTTTTTCAAGTCGCCGCAGCAGCCCGCTCCCCTCCTCATCTGGTTCCATGGCAACGGCGGAAATCTCACCTACAGGGCGGACGTGGCTTCCGAGATGGCACGCCGCGGAATCTCCACGCTGATCTTCGACTACCGCGGCTACGGAAAGAGCGAGGGCCGTCCGACCGAGCACGGTCTTTACATCGACTCGCTTGCGGCCTTCGATTACGCCACCGGCGAGCTCGGCGCATCCCCTCACGACATCGTGCTGTATGGGGAGTCGCTGGGAGGTCCCTACGCAGCCTACGCCGGCGCAGAACGGGGCGGACGCTGCGTGATTGTCGAGAACAGCTTTCCATCCCTTGTCAGCATGGCGCGTCTCGCCTATCCGAATCTGCCGTTCAGCTTCTTCGTGAAGGGGTCGCTGCGGACTACCGACTACCTCAACGACGCCGGGCTCCCGGTCCTCGTCATGCACGGAAAACGCGATGCGGCGATCCCCTACCGACTCGGCGTCGAGCTCTATGAAGGTCTCACAGTGCCGCGTACGTTCTTCACGTCAGAGGCAGCCGGCCATTCTGAGATCGCAACCGTGGAAGGCGACCGTTACTATCGTGCGATCGAAGAGTTCGTGCATAAAACCGGCATGACGATTTCGAGTTCGAGGAGCGAATCACAATGATTCCCATACGCGATACGAATCCCAGACATCGGACTCCTTATGTCAACATCTCCCTCATCGTCCTGAATGTGCTCGCGTTCTTCTGGGAACTATCGCTCGGGCCGGGTCTCGCCGATGCGTTCAACCGAGTGGCCTTCATTCCTGCGCGTTTCTGGAGCTTCGAAACTCCGGTAGCGGACATCCTGACGATTTTCTTCGCAATGTTCCTTCACGGCGGATGGCTCCATCTCGGTTCGAACATGCTCTACCTCTGGATCTTCGGCGACAACATCGAAGACCGCCTCGGACATGGAAAGTACCTGCTGTTCTATTTGGCGTGCGGCATTCTCGCGACACTCTCACACGCCGCGATGAGTCCTGCATCCAGCATCCCCTCAGTGGGAGCATCGGGCGCCATCGCGGGCGTCCTCGGAGCGTATCTCCTGCTTTTCCCATCGGCCCGCGTGATGACGTTCATCCCGTTCGGGTTCTTCATCGCCATGCGCGAGCTTCCCGCGATCTTCGTCCTCGGGCTCTGGTTCCTCATCCAGCTCTTCACCGGCGTCTCGAGCGTCGGCGACGTGACCGCTCAGAATGCCGGCGGAGTCGCCTGGTTCGCACACATCGGCGGATTCGTCGCAGGCCTCGTCCTGATCCTCCTCATGGGCGGACGGAAGCAGCCGACGGCGTATCCGAAGTTCTGAGTAGACAGTAGACAGTAGACAGTAGTCAGGAGCCCACCCACCCGGCGGTGGCTTTCCTGAGGGGATCCATCGCTGCGCTCGAGGCCTATGAATTTATCGAGCGTGTGATCCCGAGCGAACGAATGGCGGAGCGCCGATAGGTGCTGATGAACCGCGCACCGGAGGTGCGCTGAGAGGGTAGCCGTTGGCAAGCGCAGCGCAGCCACCGGGTAGAGTCCCTCTCGTACACGCACCCCGGGAGGGGCTTCCAGATCCGAGCGGTGTTCTGCCGCCCCGCCGGGGCGGGGAGCTTTGGCGCACCGTCCACCGGTGGCTGCGCTGCGCTTGCCACCGGCTACCCTCTGTCAAGATCTCCCGCGCGAGGCAAAGAGGTCTCCGTACCCGAGGTTAGCAGCGATGACACATCATGGTAGCTTTATTCACAACCCGTCACGATGACACGCGTTCGTTCCCGGCCAACTTAAGGCCATCGGGGTCAGAAATTACAAGTCAGTGAATCAGTAGAGTTCAATGGAGGGGTGGGCGGTCTACTGTCTACTGTCTACTGTCTACTGTCTACTGTCTACTGTCTACTATTCCTGAAATACGTCGCCAGCAGATCATACGCAGCGCGGAGTCTCTCGGACGGCGCGGTCAGCTCACTGAACGAGTCGCGGTAGATGAGCGCCGCACGCTGGAGGTTCCGGGCGCGAAGTGCAAAGACGACTTCGCGGAGAGCTTCCTTCGACTGCGCGTCGAGATCCGGGTGCTGGATCTCCGATTCGAGAATCGTCAGCGCTTCCTGGAGCTGCGCTGGCAGCTCAGGCTCCGACAGCGTCCCCGGAATCGTCTGCGCGCCGGCAGGTCGTCCGGATACGATCGATGACGAGCCGTGAATGTCGACGCTTCCCGGCAGCTCTTTGAGCTGGGCGCTGAATTTTCCCAGCATCAGATAGATCTCGCGCTCGTTCGCGAAGTTCCCGACGAGGCGGCTGGTCTTGGACAACTCCAGCTGCTCACACTCCTGCATCATGATGTACGCCTTCGCATGATCCTCGAGAGCGATCTTCTTCGCCTGAACGCGCCACGCCGTCAGCGTCCCCTGAATGAAGCACGCCTGCGCCGCCCGAACGCTCACTGCCTCGACGTTCACGTTGTCTTCAATTCGGATCGAGCCGTTCGTCGACTCCAGCTCCGAGTAGTTTCCGGAATTCTGGATCACCAGATTGCCCGGCGTCTTGATCGAGAGCTGCCCGTTGCTGTTGATCTTGATCTCCGTGCCGTGCGGAATGATCATGGTTGGAAACGACTGGTTGTCCCCGGTGGCCGACATCACACCCCCCTCTTCCCGATGAACGTCGATGGCAGTGGATCGAAGTTCTTGTAGTCCTTCGAGGTCCTGGCGCGGATCAGGAGCGCTTCTTCGTCGCTCCACTGATAGTCGAGAATATAGATTCGCGGATCGATCGGATCGAAGTGTCCCGGCCGCTCGAGATTGCTTCTGACTTCGTAGTGCAGGTGCGAATTCGTGCTCCAACCGGTGGATCCCACGGTTGCGATCGTCTCACCCTGAGACACACGCTGGCCCGCGGAAACGTTGACGGTGTCGCAATGCGCATAGATGGTGATGAACCGGTCCGCGTGATTGATGACCACGACGTTCCCGAACCTCCACCATCCGACGTTCTGAGACATCGGGTAGCGTCCGGCGAACGTCACGACGCCATCGCCGCTCGCCTTGATCGCTGTTCCCGTCGGAGCCGCCAGGTCGAGACCCTTGTGAAAATCGGAGGTTCGCGTGAACGGCGAGATCCGTCCCCCGAATGGCGACGTCAGAACGAATTGATCGGAGGGTAAGGGAAGTATCGACGGAACGTGACGGATCAGCTCCGCGTTCGCCCGTTCGTAGTTGGCGAGAATCTCGATCTGCCTTTGAAGGCGCATGACCGAGCTCCGCAGCTGGTTCTCCTGGCTCCGGGCGTCCTGAAGGGCGATCTCATGTCCGGAGTTCTTCGAGCTCAGAAGATTCGGCAGCCCCCCATATCCGAGGCCTGAATTCTTCAGCCCGTAAACGGTCATGAGCTTTTCGACGCGGACCCGATGGAGATCGAGGCTCTCGGCCAGCGAGCCCATCTGGTCGACATGCTGCTTCAACCGTTCACTCTGCACGGCGCGCTCCTGACGCATCGCATGCACGTAGTTGTTCTTGTAAACCCTTCTGATCACGGAAGGCGCGACGGCCATCGACGTGATCACGAAGAACAGCAGCACCCCGAGCAGCCCAATTCCGGCGAGCACAGCTCTTCTGTTGAAGAAGAAATACCGGACCTTTCGCCGGATGTCGCTCGGATGAATCTGAATCTCGATCATTCTGGACCGGACAATATAACATTGCCTGAAGTAGACAGTACATAGAAGAGAGTAGCCAGTAGTCAGGAGTCAGGAGTCAGGAGCCAGTAGGCTGGCACGGAGAAGCCAGAATCCCATTTTGCGTTGCGAGAGACGGACCCAACGCCGGGTCGGGCTACTGACTCCTGACTACTGGCTACTGACTACTTACCTGATGACTCCTGGCTACTGACTACTCCCTCCAACTCCTCCACAATCATCCCCTTACGCGTGGCGAACTTCCTCACCAGGAAGGGGATCGAGACCAACAGGCCCATCAGACCGGCGGCGATGAACACACGGATCATCGCGTCTCCCCCGCTTAGCGTTCCGTTCGCGATCGAGTCTGCGGAATAGGCAATGACGAACTGCGAGGGGATGATCCCGAGGAACGTCCCGATCATGAAGTCGGAAAAACGCATCCCCGCCACGCCGGCCGCGAAGTTCAGCACCGGAAATGGGATCCCGAGAAGCCGCAGGATCAGCATCGATCGGAATCCGGCTTTCTCGAGCTGCTTCTCGGCACTCAACCCCATCCGTCCGAAGCGTTTGAGCAGCCCGCCGCCAATGTACCTCGCGACGTAGAACGAAGCGGCCGCCCCGAACATGCTCCCGATCACGGCATAGACGACGCCGAGCTTCCAGCCCCAGATGATCCCCGCCGACAGCACGAAAATGCTCGCAGGGATCGCCACGACGCAGGAGGCAGCGTAAACGAGGATGAACAGGATCGGGCCGTACCACAGACTCCGGAGCTCGTCGAGCGATGCGCGGGCGTTTTCGAGCGTGATCCACTCCCGCGCTGGAGATAGATAGATCGCCGCCACCGCTGCCACGAACGCGATCCCCGCTATGATTCGACCGGTCTGGAGGCGTCGCGTGCCCTCAACGACTTCCATCAGTATGTCCCTTTGACTCGCACCAGGCCCGGTTCGATGTCGGCGGCGAGTCCGAGTGATGCGAGGATGACGCGCAGACCCTCCACACACGGAACGCCGGCAAACAGGAACGTTCCCTGGCCGGCGACCTCGGGGTCGATGATGAGGTTGCGGATGCCGCACTGATGCCTCACGGACGCCAGAATCTCGCGAACCGGGGCATTCTTTACATTGAGGTGGAGAACCGGCTCGAGCGGGTCCGTCAACAGGATCGAGCCCGCGATCTCGACCATCTGCAGGTCCGCGCTCTTCGCGGCTCGCCGGATCACCTCGCGCGGCGTCTGATTCCGTGCAGTCAGGTGAAGACGACGATCGCCGTCGATAGTGAGAACGATGCGCTCCTCGACATGGACCTGCACTGCCGCGAGCGTCTCGCGAAGCGATGCGCCCTTCGCATCGACGTTGAGCAGGCCGCGGTGTGTCAGCGAATGAGTCACGCGGAGCGTCCCTCGGTATTCCTGCGCGGCCAGCGGACCGCCCCAGACGCAGACCAGGACGATGGCGCAGATCGCAGGACGGGCCAGCCGCATGACATTCGCCGGAACTGCGTCATGGAGAGAGTTCCTGATCCGGCGAGTAGGCTGTGCGAAGGTCATGGGTGCGCGTAACGGAACCATTTTGACATTTATTTACGGTTCATACATCCCCGACCATGGCAGGGCTCCAATCCCTGCCCTTTCCGGCAGTCGCGTCGGGCTTTAACCCAAGCTCCGATGTGTCATCCTGAGCGCAGCGAAGGATCCCCTCAATCCTTGCGATACAGGCGATAGTAGGGGGATCCTTCGCTGCGCTCAGGATGACACGTGCTCCTTCGCGGAACCTGACACGCCCCTGAGGCCTGAGCCCTGCGACCTGAGTATCGATGGTCCGACTCACTCTCCGCTGAGGACCCGGTCGAGCTCGAGCAGCGTCGGATTTGACTCCCAGCCGTCCAGCGTCTGCATCTGCAGCAGAAACCGCCTGGCTTCTTTCCGGATCTCTTCCATCGCTTCGATCAGATCGCAATCGAGGGCCGACTGGTCGTGCCTGATCTTCAGCCGGGAGCCCTCGACGCTGAACTCGAGCGGATCGGGCTCCTCGAGCATCTCGATCGACTCCTCCTCACCCGCCAAGAACGACCGGGCGCCCTGAAGCAATGCCTGGAACCAGGAATCGATGTAGGTCGCCGCCTGTCTGATGCCGTCTCCTTCTCCCTCGGTGATCTCGATTGAGCCAAGAGGATCCTCCGCATCGAGACCGTCTTCTTCATACAGCGTCCAGGTGATCTTCATAAAGCCCTCCGGCATCCGGCATGCCGCAATCGAGGCCGCCGGGAACATGAACAATCTCGAATGCGGCCAATCTCCAGACACTCGTGAACGTTGCTGCAAAACGTTCGTGCGCTATCGGACCGGCTTGTCCGCGACGACCGTGAGCAGATAGCCGAAGTTGCCCGGCCATCTCCACTTCTTCTCCAGCCACGCGAAGGGCTTGACGAGAGCGCCCGTCAGCCAGCAGAGCGGAATCCGATGGATGTGAAAAAAGACGTCAGCCATCCGCAGAATGCCCGGAACGATCAGAATCCCCGTTCTGTCTCTGACGGTGAGCCCGGAATCCGAAACGTCTTTCTTCAATTCCGAAGGTGTGAATGATTTTTCCGGAGCGTACGGATATTTGTCGATTGCCTCGAGAACTGCCACCAGCAGCGGCCGGAGGAAGATGTCGTACTTGAACGGCACGCCGATGATCGCCCGTCCTCCAGGTTTGAGCACTCGATGAATCTCTTCGATTGCGTGGCGGTATTCATCGATGTGTTCAATCGTGCCCATGGTGTACACGACATCAAATGAGTTGTCGACATACGGGAGCTCGCGTATATCGGCGCGAATCAGCTCCATCGACGAGCCGTCCGCCTGCGCGTTGTTCTTCGCCCGCCTGCTGACGACGTGGCTGATGTCCATCCCGTAAACTTCGGCGCCCTGTTCGGACACCCACTTGAGGATCCGGGTGTTGATTGCTTCATTCCAAAGGTCGAGTTTGAGGAACTTGCGCCCGCGAAGCTCTCCCGCGTGACGCCGGAACAGCTCGATCTCACATTCGCGGTAGTAAAGTGTGGAGGGGGCGCCGGAGAAGTCCGGCATCGTGCGGGCGATCTCATCCCATGCGAAGGACTGCAGTTTTCGTGGGCTCGTCTTTTCTTTTGCCGCCGAAGGGCTGAGAGTTAGCCCAGCCTCGGTCGATACCGTCATTCGGTCACCGCCTGAACGTTTTGAGGCATTCTAAGGTTTTTCTCACACCCTCGCGCAATGGAGTTCGCACATAGCCGAGAAATTGATCGGCCCGCTTCGAATCGAACTTCCACTCCTTCTGCAGGTTCGACAGCTGCGCGGCGAACCCCTCCCCCACACTACGCCGGCCGACAATGTCCGCCGAACGAGCGACCGCGCCTGCAAGCGACACGGGAACCGTCACGACAGCAGTTCTCCGTCTCCCGGACAACTCGAGTACGAGCTCTTCAAACCCACGCATCGAAACATCCTCGCCTCCCAGTAGAAACCTCGCGCCCGGTGGAACCTCTGCGTCCACGCTCGAGATCAACGCCCCGACGACATCGTCGACGAATGCGAGGCTTCTTTCCCGTCTCGAATCGCCGACATGGATCCGGAACGGAGAAGCAAGAATGCGTCGCATGTGATTGGTGATCAGATTCGGTCTCGACGGATGATCCGGCCCATAGACGATTGACGGCAGCAGCGTCACCAGCGGAAGACCATCGACAACCATCCTTTCGAGATCCTCGAGCGCGGCCACCTTCGATCCGATGTACGCATTCGCGCGCACCGCAGCAGAAAACGGCTGATCCTCGTCGACTGGGGCCGCCGACGATGCCCCGAGGACCATCGCGGTGGATACGTTGATGAATCGGATGGCGCCGCTGGCGAGAGCGCGTTGCGCCAGCCTCACGGTGGCAGCATGGTTCACGGCAAGATAGCGTTCCCGGCTTTCTCTTGAGGAGAGGCGCAGCGCGGAGAGGTGGATGACGACCGCGCCGCGATCGATCTCCGGAATCGCGCGCTCGAAGTCCGCCCGTACCACGCTCATCCGCGGATGCTTCAGATCGTCAAGCTGCTCCGGATTCCGTGAGACTGCGACGACGGAGCTACCCGCCTCGAGCAGCCGACGCAACAAATGCCGTCCCAGAAAGCCGCTCGCCCCTGTAACCAGGACGGTCGAAGCCGGGTCCATCGTCAATCCGCGCTCACTACGCGTTGACCTTCGCGCCGGTCATGGGAGCCGCCAGATCGGCAAGCGTCTCAGGACGCCGGATCATCGTGATGTTCCCCTCTCTGGTGATCATGTACGCCGCGGGAGTGAGTCCGGCGTATCGGGCTGCGCGTGAGAGCGAATACGCCCCCGCGTCGCCGATGAGAAGCACGTCACCCCGCTCCATACAGGGGAGTCTCCGACGCCAGTCGATCACATCCAGCGTGTTCAATGTACAACCCGAAATACTGTAGTAGCGGCCAGTCGGGTTGCGGCGACCGGATGTGTGAGTGTCGATGCGGCGGTTGAACAGCAGAGGCGATTCGCACAGCACATTCCTGCTCGCGTCGACAAACAGCCAGTCGCGCTGCACGTCGGTGACTCTGGTGATGAGGACCCCTGCATTTCCGACGAGCGAGCGTCCCGGCTCGGCGGCTACACGCGAGACGAACGGGACCCGTTCGATCTCTTCTCTGAGAATCGATCCCACTTCTGACGCATAGCCCGCGAGCGTGACGCGCGGCCCTTCCATCTGATCGAACCAGCGGCGAAGAGCCTGGCTCGGCGTCATGCGCCGCAGAGTCTCGCTCGGTATCCCGCCTCCGATGTTCAACTCCGCAACTTCCTGTCCCGTGTCACGCCGGATCCGCGCGGCGACGGAACAGAGCAGCTGGATAGAGCGCGCGAACCGCGAATAGCCCCGCTGGTGCGTGCCGATGTAGCTGTTCAGGCCGTCGAGCCGCAGCCTGCCGGAAGACGCGACACTCCGCGCCGCTTCGATGGCTTCGTCCGGTGTGAGTCCGAGTCTCCGTGCCGCCGATCCCAGGACCATCATTCCGCCCTTTGCGTCGCGGATGCGGAGTGACACAGCAATGGAGACTCCCGCTTCGGATGCGAATCTTTCGAGAATCTCGACATGCGAGTTTCGATAGATGTGGAACCTGCGGACCCCGCGCGCGAGGACCGTCGCAATCTCGGCTCCGATCACCGGCCGCTGGTAGGCGATCCTGTCCGATGAGAATCCAGCGGCGAGCGCCAGGTCAACTTCTTCCGGCGTACTCGCCATGACGCTCGATCCCTCGGACGCGAACACCCCCTGAACTGCCAGCTCCGAGTTCGTCTTCGCGCAGTAACGGATCTCCACCGGCAGACCCGATGCCCCGAGTCCTTCGCGGACCGCTGCAAGGTTCTGCCGCAACCGGTCTTCACTGAACAGGAAAAACGGCGTCGGCCTATCCTCGAGAAGCGTTGTGATCGACACGCCCTCCCACTCGAGGGAACCATCGGGCAACCGAACCGCTGTTCGCTTTGCGTGCATTCATGCAGACAGTAACCCATGTGGCAGGGGCTTCCCAGCCCCTGCCTCTTCCGAGTTGTTCCGATGTACGACACCGGGAGCATTCATCCGGTCTCGTGACTCCAGGTGTCGTACGTTCAAATAGGCAGGGCCTGGGAAGGCCCTGCCACATGCGGCACAAGTGCGACAATGGCGCATGACGAAAAAGCCGCGCAAGGGGATCGCTCTCGCGCTCAGCGGCGGCGGATTCCGCGCGACTCTTTTTCATCTCGGCGCTATCCTCCGTCTCAACGAGCTCGGTCTCCTGCGCCAGATCAATCGCGTGGTGAGCGTGTCCGGAGGTTCCATCGCCGCCGGCTGCCTGGGGCGTTTCTGGTCAGCGATCGAATGGGATGGCGACCGTGCAACCAATCTCCCTGCTGTACTGACGGCGAGACTTCGCACATTCTGCAGACGCGAGCTCGATGTGCCCGCTGTCCTCGAGGGGTTCATCAAGCCGGGACGCACTCCCGTTCAGATGCTCCGCCGCGCGTACGAAAAGCAGCTCTTCGGCGACTTTCCCCTTTCCAAACTTCCGTGGAGACCGACGTTCATCTTTCAGTCGACAAATCTCGCGACGGGCCGAGCGTTTCGCTTCGGCCGCGACTACGTCGCCGATTACCTGATCGGCAGCGCGCCGTCCACCGGCATTACTCTCGCGACCGCCGTAGCCGCTTCGAGCGCTTTCCCGCCCTTGCTCTCTCCCCTCACACTTCGGATCAAAGCATCGACCTTCCGCCGTCTGCCGGGAGCCCGGCTGCATGACTCTCCCGGCTTCCGAACGGAGCTGCGCCTCAGTGACGGCGGCATCTACGACAACCTCGCACTCGAGTCGGCGTGGGATTCCGAGACGGTGCTCGTCAGCGACGCAGGCGCTCCGTTCGAGCATAGCGCCAGCCCGGAAACGGCGTGGCACCAGCAGGCCATCCGTGCACTCGAAATTGCCACGGCGCAGGCCCGAGGTCTGAGGCGCCGATGGCTGATTGACCAGTTCGTTCGCGGCGTCCGGAAGGGAACGTACTGGAGCATCACGACCGACATTCGTGACTATCACGTGCAGTCTGTGCACATCAACGCCAGACTGCAGCAGAAACTCTCGACACTTCGAACCCGCCTGAACTGCTTCACCGATCAGGAGCAGGAGCAGCTGATCAATCTCGGCTACGCGATGAGTGACGCGGCGTGCCGAAGCAATCTTGACGCAGCAGATGCTCCGTTCGCACTTCCCTACCCAGACCAGCCACTCACGTAAGCGCTCACCCATGTGGCAGGGGCTTCCAGCCCCTGCCACATGCATCTCCTCAGCGCGTCGATACCTTCATGAGTCTTTCCTCAATCCTGGTTCAGGATTTGCCGGCGTTCGGAGGGCGATAAACGCAATGTTCTCCGCAGCCGAGTTTGTATCGATTTCTCGCCACCCATCTGTAGATGCGCTCCGCGAGCGGGCGGACCCCCGGAATACTGAAGATCCAGGTTATGAACGATCCGCGCGGGAGAATATCGAGCGTTCTCTCCACCGCGGCAGCTCCCTGCCACGTTTCATTCCCCGGCCCGATCAGTTGAACCGACTCGAGGTAGGCCTCCGGACGGATCCATGGGAATCGATCGCGTACCCCGGGGGCCTGCGACGCAACTGCTTCGATCTGTTCAGCGCGGTCGACTTGCTCGATACGTCGAACCAGGCGCTTGCACATCTTGCAGGTTCCGTCGTAGACGAGTGTGTATGGCCGGCCCGATCGGTCAGCGGCGGCAGACTCCCCGGTGACGACGAACTGAACCACGGGAACGCTCAAGACTTCACCTCGATGGCGATCTCAGGAGGGTGGCTGAGCGTGTGGTGAACCGGACAGAGGGTCGCTGCCCTCTGCGCCGCAGCTAGCCGGTTTTCAGGCAGTGAGGGCCAGATGATCGTCAGAGCCATCGACCCGACCCGGTAAGGATCGTCCTCGAATTTCCAGCGCACCTCGAGGCTCAGGTCATCAGCCGCAAGCTTTGCCTGCGAGGCCCATGATGTGAGAACGCCCCAGGTGCACGTCGCGAGAGAACTCCCGAGCATGTGATAGGGCGAATAGCCCTGTTCATACGATTCGGCTTCGATGGTGAGAGGGCCCTCAGGACCGCTCAGGCGGATTCCATCATCTCCAAGCAACAGGATCTTCATTGCGCGCAATGGTGCAAGGCGCACGCCCGACAGATGCACATGTGGCAGGGGCTGGGAGGCCCCTGCCACATGGTCACTCCGACGTCGTCAGGATCCGACGCTTCGCCCGAGTCAGCGTGTCTTCCGAACAAGTGCGGGCGAATGTAATGAACTCGTTCATGTCAAATGGCTTCGCGAGCACCTTGCAGATCTCCGCGGGAAACGGGTTCGTGAGTGCCGATGTGGCGGCGGTCGTCACGACGATCCGCTTGAGCGAAGGTGGAAGATTTTCTTTCAGGTAGTCAATGACGGCATAGCCGCTGACTTTCGGCATCATCAGATCGATCACGAGCAGTTGATACCTTCGCTGTTCGATCATCCGTATTGCAGCCTCACCATCTTCCGCAGCATCAACTACGAAGTTCTCCCGTTCGAGCATCGTCGTGATCATGCGGCGGATCGTCGCGTCGTCTTCACAGACCAGCGCCCATCGTTCATTGCTCTCAGACATGCACCGTTCAAGAGCAAACCCACTGCCAAAAAAAGTAGCGGGAGATTCCGATCTCCCGCTCTCGTAAACATTCATCCCACGCGTTCTGGGAGGCTTGCTCAAGCCCCATGCTCGCCAGCCCTGCCATCCAGTAGAACGGCGCCTCAGAATGAGCCGCTACGAGCGACTCACACCCCGAACTTCGCCATGACCGGCGCGTGGTCACTCGTTCCGACGTCCACGAGCACGGGACAACTCACTGCCGTCGACGCAAGCGTCTCGCTCGCCAGTACGTAATCGAGCCGCCACCCGATGTTCCGCTGGCGCATGTTCCTCCACGGCGCCCACCAGCTGAACATGTTTTCGTTGTCCGGATCGAGCTCACGGCCGACATCGACCAGCCCGCGCCCGATGATCGATTCGAAGAGCTCCCGCTCATCACTCCGCTGTCCGATGGTGTTCGGCTTCCGCTCCTTCGGATGCACGTCGCGGTCAGTCCGCGCGACATTCATATCTCCGCAGAGGAGCAGCTCCAGGCCGGCGGAATGGATCTCGTCGGCGTAACCCCGCATCGATTCGAGGAACCGCATCTTCGCATCGAAGTCTTTGCCTCCGTTCGGTACGTACACCGACGCGTAGACGCGGCTGCCGTACTTCGCCTGCACGATCCTCGTCTCGTGGTCGAAGGAAGGATGGCTGAATTCCGGCTCCTCTGGAAAGGTCTCCCGGCTGAGGTGGAGACTCACACCGGAGTATCCGCCTGCGCCGTGCCAGTAGCACCAGTATCCGGGCAGCTCGCAGATCGCAGCGGGAACCTGCGCGAGCGAGGCCTTGATCTCCTGGAGGCAGACGACGTCTGGCTTGTCACGTTCTACCCACTCGGCGAACTGCGACTGCCGTGCTCTGATTCCGTTGACGTTCCACGTAGCGATCTTCACGCAATCCTTTTACTCAACTCGGCGGCTTCTGTCACTCGCATTCGCACAAACGCTTCAGCTATCGCCGGAACGAACTGTTGAGCCTGCATCGCCTGCCGTGGCAGCGGTGTTGCTATGGAAGAGTGAAAACGATGCACGGGAGAACTACATGAAAAGACAGACAAACGTTCGATCGGCCGGCGTGGCGATCGCGCTCGTCGCCCTCCTCGTCTCGGGCGGCTGCTCGAGCGGCGGCGGATTCAACGTCGTCTCAATCGAAGAAGAGTGGCAGCTCGGAAACCAGCTCGCGCAGGACATCGCCCGTCAGATGCCGCTGTCGAATGATCAGCAGGCTCTCGCATATGTAAATGAGATGGGCCGGCGGATGGTCAGCCAGCACCAGATGGGACAGCTTCCATGGAACTTTCACATCGTGAACGATCCGGAAGTCAACGCATTCAACATTCCCGGCGGTCATGTCTACGTCACTACAGGCCTCATCGCGGCAGCCGACAACGCGAGCGAGTTCGCCGGTGTGGTTGCTCACGAGATCGCCCATGGGACCGAACGGCACGGGACAGAGCAGCTCAGCAGGGCCTACGGCCTCAATATGGTTGCTGCGGTGCTTCTCGGTCAGAATCCCGCCGTCTACCAGCAGATCCTCGCTCAGATCGTCGGAACCGGAACTCTCGCCCGATTCGGTCGCGAAGCCGAAAACGAAGCTGACGAGCTCGGCACCCGGATGATGCATCAGGCGGGGTACAACCCGCAGGGTATGGTGGGCATGTTCGAGGAACTGCTCCGGCGTCGTCAGGGCTCGCCCGGAAGCGTCGAGAAGTTCTTCTCCACGCACCCTTTGACCGAGGATCGTATCCGCAACGTCGAGCGCCTCATTCAGACGCTGCCCGCCCGGGGGAACCTCATCACCAACGAGGCTGCCTACAACACGATGCGCTCGCGCATCGCGCGGTGAATCCGCGGAAGGCGATCCGACCGGCTGATCGCCTTCCACCCCGGAATAGAGTGGCGAAGCTCCACGGTTGCCTGCACAATGAGCCCAGCCATGAAAAGAACATCCGTAGTCCTCGCCTCGTCCGCACTCGCTTTCATTCTTGCGTCGCCCCTTTCGGCTGGCGAGCTCGCCGGCGTCCCGATGCCCGACAGACTGTCCGTTGAGGGCCGCCAGATCTCTCTCAACGGGATGGGCCTTCGCTCGAAAGCGATTTTCAAGGTTTACGTCGCAGGCCTCTACACCGAACAGCGCTCGTCGAATGCCGAAGCCTTGATCGCCTCCGATCAGGTAAAACAGGTGCGTATGGTGATGTTGCGCGACCTGACGCAGGAACAGATTGCGGAAGCGGTCGTGGAAGGATTCGAAAAAAACAGCAAAGCGCAGATGCCGGCTCTCCGTCAGCGTCTCGACCAGTTCATCAGCCGGCTTCCGGATTTCAAATCAGGTGAGACGCTCGTGATAACCTACGTTCCCGGCCAGGGAACCACGTTGTGGAGCACCTCAGGCACGAAACATTCGGTCGCGGGCAAGGACTTCGCCGACGCCCTGTTCTCCGTCTGGCTGGGCTCGAGTCCGGTCGACAAGAAGCTGAAAGCCGGCTTGCTCGGAAGTTGACAACTCAATCAGGAAGCTTCGTAGTCAGGAGGATTCGATGTCATTGAAGTACATACCTGCAGGCGCTGCAATGATGGCCGTCCTGCTCACCTCTGCATGCTCGAGTGACACCGACGTCGTCGCTCCGAGCGCAGACACTTCGGTCGCTGCGACCGATACCTGGGTTCCGCAGACCGCGAGCGTCGAAACCGCGCCGCCATCGGTTGAGACTATCGCACCGCCGTCTACACCGGAATCGACACCGGCACCCGTGCCGGCAGCGACGGCTCCGCAACAGGCCGGGCAGGTTCCGAGCGTCATGCGTCGGACCACTGCTGACGCACCCGCGCAGCAGGTCACGGCCACCTTTCCACCGCGAGTCACAGTGATTCAGCTTCGCGAGATGGTGGACGAAGGCGGCGCGGTCATCGTCGACTCGCGCGATCGCGTCTCGTATGCAATCGAGCACATTCCCGGATCAATCAACATCCCGGCTCAGGAGAGCACGACGCGCGCGGGCGAGTTGCCGAAAGGCAAGACGATCGTGACGTACTGTGCCTGACCAGCGGAAAACTCAAGCGCCCGTGCGGCGCTCGACTTCAGAAATGCCGGTCACGACGATGCAGTCACGCTTCTCGGAGGCATCGAAGCCTGGAAGTCCATGCAGCTCCCAACGACCAAGAGCCAGTAGTGGCTGCTGAGGTTCGAGATCGCGCAGCCGTGCTCTCGTTGCTGCTTGCGGCAGCGCTCATGGTCTTTCCATCCTGTTCATCGAGGGCATTGGAGGGAGAACCGATGGATCAGACCTCCGGCGTGAGGTTCCTCGCGCTGGGTGACTCTTACACCATCGGCGAGAGCATCACGCCAACTGGACGCTGGCCCGTGCAGCTCGCCGCCCTGCTGCGCGATCAGGGAATCCCCGTCGAGGAGCCGCAGATCATCGCGAAGACAGGCTGGACGACCGATGAACTGTCGGCAGCGATCGATGCCGCGCGTCCTTCCGGAACCTTCGATCTCGTGACGCTGCTGATCGGCGTGAATAACCAGTACCGCGGACGATCGATCGATGAATTCCGCGAACAGTTTCGCGAACTGCTGGCGCGGTCCATCGGCTTCGCCGGCGGCAATGCGCAGCGCGTGGTCGTTCTGTCGATCCCGGACTGGGGAGTGACACCGTTCGCTCAGGGCCGCGATCGCGAAGCCATCGCGCGCGACATCAACGCCTTCAACGAAGCCAAACGTGAAGAGACGGAAAAGGCGGGAGCAAACTTCATCGACATCACGAAGGTCTCGCGAACGGCCGCCGAAGACCCGGGACTGACTGCGCTCGACGGGCTGCATCCCTCGGGAAGAATGTACGCCGAGTGGGCCCGTCTCGCCCGACCTGCCGCGCAAGCAGCACTGGCTGGACGCACTCAGGAATAGACTGCTCCACCCGATGTCCCCAACTCTCACAGAATGGCGAGGACTGTTGCGCCTCGCTCTGCCGCTTGCCGCAGCTCAGGCAGGCCTCCAGCTCATGGGACTGGTCGACACTGCGGTGGTGGGAAGGCTCGGCGCGCGCGAGCTCGGCGCGGTCGGCCTCGGAAACGCACTCTTCTTCACCATCTTCATCGCGGCCATGGGCGTCGTCATGGGAATCGACCCCCTCACCGCGCAGGCATTCGGGGCGGGCGATCGGCTTCGCGCTCGCAGGACCCTCTGGCAGGGCGTCTGGCTTGCGATCATCATCGGCGTAGCCCTGTCCATTCCACTCGTATTCGCACCGATGGTCCTCTCTCCGTTCGGCGTCGACGAAACGATCATCCCCGCCGCGACGAGCTACACTCTCATCAGAACCCTGGCGCTGATCCCGATGCTGCTCTTCGTCGTTCTGCGTTCGTATCTTCAGGCGCAGTCGATCACGAGACCAATGATCATCTCGATCACCATCGCGAACATCTTCAATCTCGTTGCAGACATCTATTTCGTATTCGGAGGAGCGTGGCTTCCGTCCTGGACCGGACCTCTCCGTCTGATGCCCGCGTTCGGCGTTGCGGGTGCGGCGATCGTAACGGTGCTCGCGAGCCTCGTGCAGCTTTGGGTTCTGTTTGCCGCAGTTCGTGCACTGAAACACCCGCCGACGAGAGAACCGTGGCGACTGGTGCCTGAGGAACTGCGCACCGCGTTCAGGATCGGTCTGCCGCTGGGGCTGCAGATGGGCGCGGAAGTCGGGATCTTCGCGCTCGTGGGCCTGCTCGCGGGACGGCTCGGTCCCGATGATCTCGCGGCTCACCACATCGCTCTGACCCTCGCTGCATTCACGTTCACGGTCGCACTGGGCGTGGGCGCCGCAGCATCGGTCCGCGTAGGGCACGCGATCGGAGCCGGCGATGGTCCCGGAACCCGCCGCGCCGGACTCGTCGCCTTCACAGCGGGTGCCGCGTTCATGGCATGCGGCGCTCTGATCTTCTGGATGTTCCCTACGCAGCTGGCATCGCTCCTCACCAACAAACCTGAGGTGATCCTCGCGTCGATTCCCCTTCTCGCCGTTGCAGCAGTTTTTCAGATCTCGGACGGTACGCAGGCAGTTGGGGCCGGCGTGCTTCGCGGCGCCGCCGACACACGATTCGCCTTCATCGCAAATCTGCTCGGCCACTGGTTCATCGGCCTGCCGGTCGCGATCTATCTCGGGTTCCAGCTGTCGATGGGCATCGTGGGCCTCTGGTGGGGTCTCTGTGCGGGACTGACCGTCGTCGGCTGCCTGCTGTTGGTCCGGTTCCTTCGGATTTCGGCGCGGGGAATCAAGGCGGTAGTGCCGGTTGGGCGGGCGGCGGCGTGAGGAAACTCCAGAACACTGATTACAACAATCGCGCGACGGTCTTGTGGACTTGTCATCCCGAGCTTGGTTGGGCGGGAGGGAGGGGCGAGGGATCTCCGGCGATAGTACATAGTTGCCTATTTTTCTCGCCACCACCCTGTTCCCACCACGAATCACGAATGTACTAACGCCGGAGATCCCTCACCCCTCCCCCCACACGCCCTTGCTCGGGATGACAAGTTCGTTAAGCCCTCGCTCGACATGACGAAATGCCCCGCCTCCGAGCTCATGTTTTATGATGTCGTCCCGGAGGACACCTATGACCTGGAGCACCCCGTTCAAAGCGATACTTCTTCCCGCGGCGCTGACAATCGCGCTCGGCGCCTTCGCACAGCCCGCCGCACCACCCGATCCCCTCGCGAGCTCGAAGGCGAAGCTCGAGACTGAGCTTGTTGCAAAGCATGGCGAAGATATCCGCCCCTCCCTTCAGCGCGGCATGAATCAGGTTGCCAGCCTCTGGACAGCTGAGGACGGCGATGCCGCCACCTTCGAGAGCTTCGTCCGGCAGAACTTCGCGGCAGACACGGCGACCCGGGATGAGCTCTTCAAACGGCTCGAATCGCTGTTCGAGCAACTCGACGGTCACATGCTCGAGGTCATTCGGGAGTTCCGAATGCAGACCGACGTCGAGCTCGGAACCGTGTTGCCAGTGGACCATCTTTTCGCCGGCTACAACCCGGCCGCGCACGTCGCCGATGACTTCTTCGCAAACAAGATCGCATTTGTCGTGCTGCTCAACTTTCCCCTGACGACGCTCGATGAACGGCTCGCGCAGGGCGAGAAATGGTCGCGGCGCGAATGGGCTGAGGCGCGGCTTGGCCAGCGCTTCTCACGCCGCGTTCCCGCCGAGGTCAGTCAGGAGATCAGCAGAGTCTCATCCGCGGCCGACAACTACATCAACGGCTACAACATCTGGATGCACCATCTGGTTGACGAGAAGGGCAACAGACTCTTCCCTGCGAAGATGCGTCTGATCTCCCACTGGAATCTGCGTGACGAGATCAGGGCGAACTTCGCCGTGCCCGACGGCATCGAGAAGCAGCGGATGATTCAGCAGGTGATGGAACGGATCGTCACTCAGTCGATTCCGCAGGTCGTCATCGACAACCCGACCGTCGACTGGAAGCCGTACTCGAACACCGTTACTCCCGCCGCGGTATCCGATTCCGACAGGGCTCCAGCTCAGGGATCAGTCTCCGCAACGCGGGAGCCGGACACGCGATATGAACACCTGCTCAACCAGTTCAAAGCGGTTCGGCTGGCCGACCCTTACTCCCCCGCAGCCCCCACACTGATCGCGCGGCGCTTCGATGAGGACCGCGAGATCCCCGAGGCGCGCGTCCGCGCAATCTTCGAACAGGTGCTCACCTCTCCGCTCGTTCCACAAGTCGCTGCGCTCGTCCAGAAGCGTCTCGGCCGGCCGCTCGAGCCATTCGATATCTGGTACAACGGCTTCCGGGCCAGCGGCGCGTACACCGAAGAACAACTCGACCCGATTGTCCGCGCGAAGTACCCGAATGCCGAGGCGTACCGCGCCGACATTCCCAACATGCTTGCAGCCCTCGGCTTCAGCAAAGAGCGTGCGGCCGCGATCGCGGAGAACATCATCGTCCATCCATCGCGTGGAATCGGTCACGCGTTCGGCGCTGCAACGCGCGATGAAAAGGCCTACCTTCGTACACGAGTCGAAAAAGACGGCATGAACTACAAGGGCTACAACATCGCAGTTCACGAGATGGGTCACAACGTCGAGCAGACGATCTCGCTCAATGAGATCGACCACACGCTGCTCGAAGGAGTTCCGAACACCGCATTCACCGAAGCTCTTGCCTTCGTCTTCCAGGCGAGAGACCTCGAGCTTCTCGGCCTTGCCAAGCCCGACGAGAAGAGTCGAGCCCTCGCCACGCTCGGCTCCTTCTGGGGAACCTACGAGATTGCCGGCGTCGCCCTCGTCGACATGAATGTCTGGCAGTGGATGTA
>JBGSYJ010000326.1:0-2735 GCA_041750915.1 Thermoanaerobaculia bacterium
CCGGAACTTCTCGAATCAGCCATGAGGCTCACAGACGCTTCTGCCCCCGGCCGATTCCTGCTCGCAAGAACCCGCGCGTCTCACGAGCAGATGGTGGGGCTGGTGGAGGCGTGGGATTCTCGAAGGAAGTAGACAGTACACAGTAGACAGGAGACAGTAGCCCGCCCTCCCGTGGAGGTCAACCTGACCGTCGGAACCCAGCCCTCCAGTGTTTCCTGAGTCCGAGGGTCGCAAAACCATTTTGCAAGTAGAAGTCAGTAGATTTCGCAGGGCCGGGCGGGCTACTGTCTCCTGTCTACTGTGTACTGTCTACTCCCTCCCGGTACGAATCTCGCAAGCGCCCCAACGCGTGAAAAAACTTCTCATCGTCGACGACGACGTCCACATCCGACGGCTGCTGAAGATTCAGCTGCGCGGGTCGCGCTATGAGATTCATGAGGCCGGAACCGGAGAAGAAGCCACATCGCTTCTCGAGGAGCATCAGTTCGACGTCGTCTTTCTCGATCTGATCCTCCCCTACTACGGCGGCTTCAGGCTCTGCCAGAAGTTCCGAAGCAGCGGAGGGCATCAGCCATTCATCATCATCATCACGGGAGATGATTCGCCCGAGACGAGGACGACCGCGGAGGAGTGTGGATCCGACGCGTTTCTCGCAAAGCCCTTCACCGAAAAAGATGTGATGGCACTGCTCGACTCGGTCCCTGTCGCCGGATAGCCATCCCTCAGTTCTGGTTCGGATCGCCGTTCCGGCGGTATGGAGCGAGAAACTCGAGGCCCTCGATCCGCTTCTGCAGTTCCTCTCCGACACGCTCACATCGCTGCGCGACTTCATCCAGCTCGAGAAGGATCTGCTTCTCTTCGGGACTCAGATCGAGCGACATGATGAGCGCGTTGGTGAGCGCGTCTAGCTTCACACTCCGGAGCTCCGGCAATTCGATCTTTCCCGGCAGGCTCTCGAGATATCTCTGCGACAACTCCGTCAGCCATTGCCGCAGGGCGTATGCCTCCATCGAAGCAGGCTGTTTCTCCGGTGCCGCGACGACGCGCGCGGTCCGGTAAGGGGCATCCGCGATCGATTCGAGAATCCGGTAGCGGACGGTCCCGTTGAGAACGATGTTGAACCTCCCATCGGGAAGCGCAACGGACTGCTCGATGATGCCGACCGTGCCGTATTCGTGAACCAGAGGCGCAGCGTAGTAGCTCAATTCCCAACCCGGCTTGAGCAGAATCATCCCGATCCGCTTCGAACCCTCGAGCGCTTCCTCCACCATCAGCCGGTAACGAGGCTCGAAGATGTGCAGCGGCAACCGCGTCTCGGGAAAGAAAACGAGGTTCGGCAGCGGGAAGATCGGCAGAAGAAACTCGTCCTCGGGATGCATGGTGCCAATGTACCAGTAGATAGTAGACAGTACACAGGAGACAGTAGACAGTAGAGGCCACCGCCCGCCCCGGACCAGGGACTCGGGACAGAGACTCCGCTGACCGGGTCACTTCTAATTTTCGTACGGGAGGGTGGGCTACTGTCTACTGTCTACTGTGTACTGTCTACTCTCCCTTGACTCTCCCGCTCCGCTGTGCGAAAGAGTCCCAGCCATGACCCTGACCCTGCTATTTCCCGAAATGCGACATCCGGCGATCGAGGAGCGTTATGCCCGCTGGCAGAATGAGCTCCTGATCCGACGCGGCGCTGAAGGTGCTGACGTGGTCTACTACGACGCGAGGCGGAGCTGTCGCGAAGTCCTCGAAGATGTTCCCACGGACCTCGTCCTCGTCGTGACCGAACCGCTCATCGTCCCCGCCCCTGGCCTCGCATCGCGCCTTGTCGCCGTGCTCGAAGCCAATGCCTCCGCCAGCGCTGTCGTGCCCGTGATGAACGAAAGCGCCAATGAGGGCCAGCGGCGCACTCCGCCCCGGCCGTATCTCACCCTCCGTCAGTTTGAGGACGTGTCAGAAGGCCTCGCTGCGATCTCATCCGGACAGACGAGGACGATATGGGACGCGAGCGACCCCGGCGTCTTCCTCGCGAGAACGGCGGCTCTCAGAGACAGCGATCGCCGGCCGCGCGAGGCGCTCGAAGGACTCGATGTTGTCATTGCGACGGCGGTCTACTGTCATCGTTACTCATCCCACCGCGGGCAGCTGCGCGAAGACCTTCTCGAAAGGGTGTCGCGCGAGGCACGGACAATCCTCGAATTCGGATGCGGCGAGGCGGCTCTGGGATACGCGCTAAAACAGCGGCAGGAGTGCCGCGTGGTCGGAATCGAGCTCGACGCGGACGCGGCTGCCGTCGCCGCGCGGCGACTCGATGCCGTTCATTCCGGAGACGTCCGGAATCTCGTCGATATCATCGGCGAGCGTTTCGACTGGATCGTCGGCGGCGACATCCTCGAGCACCTCGACGAGCCGTGGACGTTTCTGTCCGACCTGCGGAAACTCGCCGCTCCTGGCGGCCAGCTTCTCCTGAGTGTTCCGAATGTCGGAAGCTGGCCGATCGTCGCCGATCTGCTTCGCGGCCGCTTCGATTACGTCTACATGGGCATCACCTGCGCCGGGCACCTGCGATTCTTCACCCGGCGCACGATCGAAGAGATGCTGAAGATATCGGGCTGGTCCGTCGTGTCGATCGAACCGCAGGAGTCGTTCATCACGCCCGAGTTCGAGGAGCTCGAAGGGAAACTCACCGCAGCCGGAATCGAGCACTCGAGAGAGGACCTGCTGACGCCGGGGTTCTACGT
>JBGSYJ010000327.1:0-2148 GCA_041750915.1 Thermoanaerobaculia bacterium
TTTCGTCGATCCGACGAATTCATGGCAGTCACCGGGAGCATGGCGGCGAGCGGCGGAGCCGTCATCTCCGCAGGACGCAGAATGATCAGCGTCGGAAACTCCAGAAGGAAGTAGTCTCTGGCTTCAACGGGCGATGCAAAGTGGCTTGCCTGATAACCAAGCGCAGCGCATGCTTCCTTAACGGCGGGATCATCGACGCCAACAACGAGACACTGACGAACCACCTCGAGCGCGTCATCCGGTACGGATGCGGGCGGAGGGGTCAGAGCTGTGCGGCGGTCGACGGTCACACGTTCCCTGCAGACAGGACATGGAAACGACACTTCCTTCATCGGAAGCTTCGTTTCGTCAATGGACAGTGGCTTGTGACACGAATTACAGGTGATGGCGATCATGGTCACTCCAGCATGGAGAGCATCGAGTCGGATGGCAGCTCCGCGGCCTGAGGAGCTTCTTCGCCGTCATCACTGAGCCGAAGCGCGAGGTTCGTGGGATTCGTTGCATACGCGAGCGCGGTTTCGAGGCTGATGGTCTTCTGCGCCCACATTCTCTCTAGCTCGTCGTCGAAAGTCTGCATGCCGTCGTTCGAGCCGTCGTGCATGGCGTCGGTGAGCGAGCGTCCGTCAGACTCCCCCTTCATGATGTATTCACGAGTCCGCATGCTGGTCTTCAGGATCTCCATGAGAGCCTGCCGGCCTCCGCCCTGCTTTGGCAGCAGCTTCTGCGAGATCACGTAACGAAACGACTGGGCGAATCGGGTGCGGATCTGCTGCTCCTGTTCCTTGGGAAAGACCCCGATGATTCGATCCACCGTCTTGGCAGCATCGATCGTGTGGAGTGTCGAGAGCACGAGGTGCCCGGTCTCGGCCGCCTCCATCGCAATCTCGATCGTCTCGACGTCGCGCATCTCACCGATGAGAATCACCTTGGGCGCCTGGCGCAGCGCCCCGCGCAGAGCGAGCGCGAATGACTTTGTGTCCGAGCCGACTTCACGTTGGTTGATGGTCGATTTTACGTGCCGGTGAAGGTACTCGACGGGATCTTCGATCGTAACGATGTGATACGCGTTCTCATGATTGATCTGGTTGATGATCGCAGCCAGCGTCGTCGATTTGCCTGATCCGGTCGGACCGGTTACGAGAACGATTCCGTTTTTCAATCTCGAGATGTTTTTCAGCTCGCTCGCAACTCCCAGAGAATCGAGACTGGGAACTCCCACAGGAATCACCCGAAGCACAATCGCGTAGGTTCCCCTCTGGGAAAAGATATTCACTCGGAACCGCGTCTTGCCCGGAATGGCGTACGAAAGATCGACCGATCCGGTGGCGAGAAGTGTCCGGGTCAGCTCCCGGTCACCCCTGAGCATATGCAGCGCAACAATCTCCGTCTGAAAGGGTGTCAGCTGGGGCAGGCCCGGGAAGGTGATCGGCACGAGCTGCCCGTCGACTTCGACCTGGGGAGGCCGGCCAACCGAAAAGTTCAGATCCGATACTCGGTCCGAAGATCTGAGCATCGTTTCCAGAATGGCATCGAGGTTGAAGTTCTTCATGTTTGCAGGCTCTCGCTCCGGTCCGCCGGTGCAGTATCCATGAGCATCGTCATCGCAGCGTCAAAGTCTTCTGGCAGAGTAGCATGTACCGGCGAGGCGACCAGGGTTGCGCGAACCGCTACAATGGCCGGATGGCGCTGCTTGGAATCGACATGGGAGCCCGGCGCGTCGGAATCGCAGTGAGTGAATCCGGTGTCCTCGCAACACCCCACTCGGTGATCGCCAATCGAGGTGACCTCGAGGAGGTGATTGACTCGATCGCACAGATCGCTGAACACTACGCGGTCGACACGATCATCCTCGGAGTTCCCAGGACCCGGCGGATGGACGCCTCACACACCGAGGCACGCTTCGAGAATCTCGCGGAAACTCTCCGGCAGAGAACCTGCAAACAGGTCATCCTCTGGGATGAGGCGCTGACAACGGTCGAGGCCTCCTCCCGCCTTCGAGCAGCCGGCAGGAAAGGGCAGAAACTGCAATCACGAGTCGACATGGAAGCCGCCAGCATCATCCTTCAGTCGTACATCGACGCCCGGACAGGGAGGGCGACATAGCACGCCCGCGCCGGTACAAAGGCGAAAAGCGACGCGGGTGCGGAA
>JBGSYJ010000328.1:0-1727 GCA_041750915.1 Thermoanaerobaculia bacterium
AGGGATCTGGTAGGGGCCTCTGAGCCGGGAGCCCCCGCCCAGATCCCTCGCTCGACGCTCGGGATGACACAACGCTTCGATTTCTTCAGAACCTTTGAGCTTCGGTTAGGACGACCATGACGACACACCCTTCATCCGAAAACGTTCTCGCGTCTCTCGAGAGCCTCGAAATCCCACATGAAGTGATGGCCTGCGATCCGGACTTCGCAGACACTACGGCCTTCTGCGAACGTTACGGCATTCCACCCGAGGATTCGGCAAACACCATCATTGTCGCGTCAAAGAAGGAGCCGGTGCAGTACGCAGCCTGTCTTGCGCTGGCGACAACGAGGGTCGACGTCAACCGGTCAGTAAGTTCTCTGATGGGAATCAAGCGGCTCTCGTTTGCGACGTCCGAGCAGACCGCGGCACTCACCGGAATGATGGGTGGCGGCGTGACAGTGTTCGGATTGCCTGAGGGTGTGCCGATCTACATAGACAGTCGCGTGATGCAGCGGAAATTGATCATCGTCGGCGGAGGCAGCCGGTCCATGAAGATCAGGCTCGCGCCCGTCGGACTGCTGCTTCTCCCGCGAACGAGCGTGATCGACGGCCTCGCGTACGAAGCGCGGGGGTGACTCAGGGACTTGGCATCCAGCGAGAGATGAACGAGCTTGTCATCCCGAGCTTGGTGGTGCGGGTGGGAGGGGCGAGGGAACTCCGGCTATAGTACATAGTGAATTCGTGACGGGAAAGATTCGAAGTCGCGGACCTCTCCTCAAGGCAACTATGTACTACCGCCGGAGGTCCCTCGCCCCTCCCGCCCGCACAACCGAGCTCGGGATGACAAGTCCTGATGATCGCCGCGCGATTGCCGAGACTCATTAGGACAACACTCCTTCGCCCTCACTCAATTTCAGGATGGCTTGCAGCCCACCCCTGCACGTCTCTTGCTTGTCTACCATCCGGTGCTGCGAAATGTGGCCCGGGAAGGAACCAGAACATGGAAAGAAATTCGAAGAAGAGCATCCCGGCCCTGGCCGGGGTTTTGATGATGAGTCTGCTCGTCGCGACCGGTTGCAGAAACGAAGAAGGTCCGCAAGTCAGCGACCCGCTGACGACTGATACTGCCGCTCTGACGACGGCGCAGGCCACTGCGACTCCAGAGGTTTCCATGGGAGCGACTGTTGCTGTTGCGCTCGAGGACAACCGGATTGCCGTGTCGCCCGCGCTGCCGCCGGGAGCGGTGGTGTTCACGATCGCCAACACGGGGACAGAGCAGCACAGTTTCGCGATCGAAGGCGAAGAGATCGCGAGAAGCCTCCAGTCACCTCTCGACGCCGGCACGTCCGGATCCCTCGATGTGATCCTGCGCGTGGGGATTTATACGGCGTTCTGCCCGTTGCTGGACCATCGCGATAAGGGGGAAGCGGTCAGCATCGAAGTCGGGCCCTGAGAATCCGCGATCACGAAGTGGTGGCTCGCGCGCCCGGGATGATTCGCTCGATGCCCGGCGCTACGCTCTCGAGACTCGGGATCTGCCGGCCTTCGGGGGCGGCCTCCAGCAGGAGTGCCGTCCAGTCGTCCTCGATTGTCTCGCGTGTTTCGGCTCGCACCGCATCGAGGAAATTGTCGAGCCACATTGCCGGGTCGGACGCCTCGATGCCTGCCAGTTTCCCGAGCGTTTCGTAGCCGAGCGGCTCGCCGTTTTCCATTGGCGCCTCAGGCAGCCCATCGGAGTAGAGAAG
>JBGSYJ010000329.1:0-5288 GCA_041750915.1 Thermoanaerobaculia bacterium
AGGTAGATCGTCGCCGCGAAACCTACGCTGCCGAGCGCGATCGGACCGAGGAGGCTGGCGATTGCCTCATCGACGAAGGCGCTGACCTGCACGACACCGCGGCCGAAAACGACCGGGAACATGTTGCGGAAAATCTCGCGCACCTGTTCGAGTCCGCGATCGATTCCAAATCGGATGTGCCGCGCGTATCGGTAGACAAAGGGAACCTGAACACCGAACTGCAGAACGCAACCCGCGACGGTTCCCCAGGCCAGCGCGATCGCGAGCGACGATTGAGTGAGGCGCGCACCGAACGCGACCATCGTCGCGATCATCGCCATGTTCCACAGAACTGGCGCTACGTAAGAGATGAAGAATTTTCGGTGGCTGTTGAGAATGCCCAGGCACCAGGCTGACATCACAAGCAGACCCATGCCGGGAAACAGGATCCGCACGATCTGGATCGTGAGCTCTCTCGCCTCGCCTTCGAAGCCGGGTGCGATCACGGTGACCAGCTGTGGCGTAAACAGAACGCCAAGAATCACCAGCACCGAGATGAAGAGCGCAAGGATCGTCGCGAATACGCCGGCAACTCTTCCCGCGAGCTCTTCTCGCCCTTCCGCAAGCAGCTTCGAGTAAACGGGGATGAACGACGCGGACAGCACGCCCTCGCCGAAGAGGTTCTGAAGGGCATTCGGGATCCGGAGTGCTGCGACGAAAGCGCCCGTTGCCACCGAGTTGCCGAAGTAATGCGCGAAGACACGCTGGCGGATCAGCCCCGCGATTCGGCTCAGAAGGATGCCCGCCGCGACAAGGATCGCAAAGCTGCCCGCGGCCCTCGGTTTGGTCTGCGCTTCCTGATCAGGAGGAGAAGCTTTTGCCGGATCCGACGTCATCGTGGTTCATCCCCGCTCTGCGGAATCCGCGCCCGCGGGGAGGGCGCGTCCAGACTGAAGAAGCTCCCTCACACCGCCGCCCTTCCCGCGGGGTGGTGGTGCCCCTCTCCCGGCGGGAGAGGGGTCAGGGGTGAGGGAACCCGAAGTGCGATCACGCTCACGCATCACGAACCTCTCTTCGAAAATCACAAATCAGGATGGCTTCGCTCAGGCTCAAATCCTCCGCGAGGCGAATGATAAGATGAATCGAGCTTCTGATGTCCCCCTCTTCATCCAGCCCGATCCTGATTGCAGGTGCCGGTCCCTCAGGTCTCTCCGCAGCGATCACCCTGGCCAGGGCGGGTCGACGGGTGGAAGTGCATGAGGCAAAGCCGGACGTCGGTACGCGGTTCATCGGTGATCTGCAGATCATCGAGAACGCCTCCGAAGCGGAGCCCGTGCCCGCATTCCTCGAGAGAATCGGCATCGAGACGAACTTCTATTTCCGCGGCGCCACATCGGCGACGTTCTTCGATCACCGGAACCGCTCGCGGAGCATCCGGAGCACGGTCCCCTACGGCTATTTCATCCGACGGGGCGCGCAGGAACAGACGCTGGACCGAGGCCTCCTCGAGCAGGCAAGAGCTCTCGGTGTCGACGTTCGCTTCGGCAGGAGGCTCGATCCGGCGAAGGCCGACATCGTCGCGACGGGACCAGCGAGTCCCGACGGACTTGCGAAGGAGATCACCTTCGCGGCGGACGGCCCTGAGATCGTTGACGTCTACTTCAATCACAATCTCTCTCCCGGCGGATACTCCTACTTGTTCATCCTCGACGGCATCGCGACATTCGGGTGTGCCATCGTTTCGGACTTCACAAAGATCGATGAATACTTCGATCATTCTCTTGCGGCTGCACGGCGGATCCGCTCATTCGATACGAGCCGAGAGCTACGCACCGGCTACTCGTACATGAATTTCCACCTCAAAAATGAGGCGACACTCAACGGCGCGAGTTATGTCGGCGAGGCTGCGGGTTTTCAGGATTATCTCTTCGGTCTCGGGATCCGCTACGCGCTAACCTCCGGTCATCTCGCGGGGCGCAGCATCCTCGAAGACAGACCTTTCGATGAGCTCTGGAAAGAATCTCTCAAGCCGCGGCAGGAGACGAGCCTGGTGAACCGCTTTCTGTACGAGGCAGGAGGCAATACGGGTTTGTCGATGTTTGTCTGGCGGGCAGCAGCTGCGCGAGATTTCAGACGCTACCTCGCCTCCTGGCACAAGACGAACTGGTGGAAGTCGGCAATGTCTCCATTCATCAGAATGATCTGGCGACAGCGGGGACGCTGTCATCACAAGCCGGGCATTCACTGGTGCCGGTCGAGAGACACAGGAATGAAAGTTCCACCGCTCGGACCGCTGGAACCATGACACGCTCAGAAGCAATCTCGGCATCGCCTGTCGCGAAACCTTCCGTCGAGGAAGCGTACAACTTCTGTCGCGCGATCGCGCACAAGCATGGCGCTAACTTTTCCGTTGGTTTTCGGTTTCTCCCGGCGGCAAAACGGAAGGCTGTGTACGCCGCGTATGCGTGGTGCCGTTGGGCGGACGATATCGCCGACGAACCGGGAAGCGACATCGAAAGGCGTTTGGGCGAGTGGGAGCAGGAGCTCGAGGACTGCTACGCGGGACGCCCTTCCCATGTCATCACGATCGCGCTCTCGGATGCGGTCCGGACGTTCGACATCCCGAAAGATGCATTCATCGCACTTGTTGATGGTTGCCGGCAGGACCTGGTCAAGACACGTTACGAGTCGTTCGAAGAGCTCGTCGTCTACTGTGACTACGTCGCCACTTCGATATCGGACATCTCGCTGTCGATTTTCGGCTACCGCAGCAGTCGTGCACTCGAGTACGGGCGCAGCCTCGCGACGGCTCTGCAGTTGACAAACATAACGCGCGATATCGGCGACGATCTCCAGCGCGATCGCATCTACGTTCCCGCCGAGGAGCTGAGGAGCTTCGGCGTATCGGAAGACGATCTCCGGTCTCAGAAACGAACTGATGCGGTGCTGGCGCTGATCGAGTTCCAGATCACCCGGGCCGAGGGTTACTTCCGCGGCGCCGAACCGCTGCTCCGTGAACTCGACTTCGACGCCCGCTTCCCGGTCCAGCTGATGGGTGGAATCTATGCCGCCGTGTTGCGGAAACTCCGGGCTGATCCCTATGCGGCACTGGGAGAACGAATCTCCCTGTCGAAACTCCGAAAGCTCTCAGTGGTCCTCTCCCGGTCGATGCGGAAGACGTTCATTTGAAACCCCGGGCAGGCCGATGACGTCGAATCCCCGAATGAGACTCTTACTCCCCACGATTGGGCGGTGGGCGACTGTGATGCTCTTCGTGCTGCTCGCGGGCCCGGCCGGCTGGGCTCAGGAGGAAGAGATCGCTGAGCCTGAAGCGTCACTCGTCACCAGCCTTGCGGTGGTTCCCGTCGTCGCTGAAGTCATCGGCGTCGGGGACGTTCTCTGGCGCAGCGAAGTGTTCCTCAGAAACAGCGGCGCTGAAGACCTTGAGGTGGTACTTAGCATGCCGGGGACTCCGGGAGAACCGTTTTTCTTCACGACCGTAAGTGCGGGCGACTCGCTTGCGCTCAACGCTCTGCTGTCCGAGGTTTTTGGTGTCGGCCAGGCCATCGCTCCGCTCCTCGTGCAGACGATCGGTCCGCGGCCGATCACGGTAATCTCGGCCATTCGCGGATTCAAGAGCGATGGACTCACCCGGGCCCAGATGATTCCGGTTCTCTACAGTTCGCGCGCAGGCACATCCGCGATGCTCCCCGGACTCTCCATCAATGAGCGGTACAGAACAAACGTGGGACTCGTGAACTACGGTCCGACGCCCGCCACATTTTCGGTGGGAATCCAGATCGTGCCGGGGCGCAATGTCGACTCGACCCTCGTGCACGTCCCTCCGTTTTCCGTCATGCAGCGGGCGCTGCAGGAAATCTTTCCGGTCCTTACGGAGGGCGAGAATCTCGTAGTGATTGCAGAGTCTTTCGCAGCGGACACCTTTGTCTATGCTTCGGTCATCGACAACGAGACAAATGAACCCCGGCTGGTGCTTTCCCGCTGAAGTGACTCAGTTTGCTGGACAGTTCGCTGGAGCCGGGGCTATTCTTCCGGCGTGGACAGCGAACCCGAGTACCTGATCTGCGTGGATTGCGAGAGCCCAACGTACACCTTCGAATGGGCGAACGAGAAAATCCTCACCATCCTCTGCGAAGTCTGCGGCAATGACGATCCGTCCGACTTCGTAACCGAGGCCGAATACGAAGACATGACCGCGCCATGAGAAAGATGAGAGATGAAAGATGAAAGATGAAGCCCGCCCTCCCACGCATGGGCAGCGCTTTTCATCTTTCATCTTTCATCTTTCATCTTTCCAAACATGACTCCTGTCATTCTGGGGATCGCCGGCGGTACCGGTTCGGGCAAGACGACGGTTGCCCGGTCGATCTACGATCGGGTGGGACGCGAGCGGATCGAATGGATTTCGCACGACTCCTACTACCGGGAGTTTCCCGAGCTCGATCTGACGGCCAGAAGGCTGATCAACTTCGATCATCCGAATTCACTCGAGACTGAACTTCTGGTCGCACATCTCGACAGCCTGGCACAGGGTCAGCCAGTCGAAGTTCCTGTGTACGATTTCACGACTCACAGCCGCAGCAGCGAGCGTCATCGAGTGGAACCGAAAAAGGTAATCATCGTGGAGGGCATACTCGTCCTGGCCGAGCCCGATCTGCGTAAGAGGATCAACATCAAGCTCTACGTCGACACGCCGCCGGACATCCGGCTACTGAGACGTCTGATGAGAGATACGCAGTCCCGGGGACGGAGCCTCGAGTCGGTCGTCAGCCAGTACCTGAGCACGGTCCGGCCGATGCACGAGGAGTTCGTCGAGCCCTCGAAGAGGTACGCTGACCTGATCATTCCTGAGGGTGGAGAGAACCTGGTTGCCCTCGAAGCGATCATTTCGAGGATCGAGCATCTCGTGGAGCGCTGACCGGGCCGCCGCGCAAATTATTAGGAATTGATTTCAGACCTAAGAGCTTGTTGATTCAAGCACTTAAATCTTTCCGCGGATAGTCGGAATTCCACGTCGGGGAGGCCGGTTTGGAATCTTCGGCTGACCACTTCCCTGTGCACCTCACTCGCGAAACCTGGTTGACCGCCGAACTTCACAAATCTAGAATGAGACTCTCCGGCACGTCCCGGAGTTCTCCAGTTAGCCTAAGAAAGAGGGGGGGGATTTGAATGCCTCTCGTTCACGTCAAAGAAGACGAAACGTTCGAGAACGCCCTGCGTCGTTTCAAAAGGAAGTGCGAAAAGTCGGGAATTCTCTCTGAGCTGAAGAAGCGTCAGCACTATGAAAA
>JBGSYJ010000330.1:0-2369 GCA_041750915.1 Thermoanaerobaculia bacterium
TGAGTTGTGAGTTCTGAGTTCTGAGTTCTGAGTGCACTCTCGGGCGCGCCGGAGGCGCCGCAGAGGGTAGCCGGTGGCAAGCGCCAGCGCAGCCACCGGATACACGCCCATCTCGAAAAACTCCCGCCCCGGAGGATGGCATCGTGCGCTCCTTCTGTCACCCCTCCGGGGTGAACGAATAATTTCCCCTCGGTCGTTTCCGGTGGCTGCGCTGGCGCTTGCGGCTACCCTCTGTTGCGCCTCCGGCGCATCCTGTTCACTCTTCACTGTTCACTCTTCACTCTTCACTCTTCACCTTCACTCTTCACCTTCACCCTTCACCTTCACCCTTCACCTTCACCCTTCATCCTTCATCCTTCATCCTTCATCACTCCCTCCTCATCCAAAGCACGGTCGCGCCGCCTGAGTCGGGCCAGGGCCAGACGGGTTGACCGCAGACGCGGACGTGGCGGGAGCCGGGGGAGAAGTGGATTGCTGCGGTGCCCAGAACGGAAGAAGGGGGCGAGAGGAAGCCGCTCGTGTTCCGGTCGCGATCGAGGTCGATCGCATTCTCGGCAATCACGATTCCCAGAATGCTCGCGTTGGATCCGATGAGAGTCTGTTCGTGGGCCGCGATGACACCCGAGGCCGATGCGACGATGTTCTCGGCAGGAGGAGTTGCGTACCGCGGCGCAACACTGCAGGAGTCGGCGAGGAGCTCTTCATTGAACGGGCCATCGATGTGAATGTCGCGGCCAGAGACCATGAGCACGCGGTTCGGCAGAGCGGGATCGATCCGAACGCTCGCCGATACATAGATCGATCCCACCGCGACAAGCGACGCCTTCCACGCCGCCTCGCTGGCCATGCGATCGCCTCCGGCAGGCCCGTCGATCCATAGCGCGCCATCGACGAGCAGCGTCACACCCTGCCAGGCTTCGTTCGACGTCGGCGATACAGCTTCGCTCAGACGAAAGAATGTCAGCGGAACGCGCTCCGTGTCGAACGGGAGCTCCGCATCGTCGCCAACGCCCGGCAGCAGCTGATCATCGAACGGCCAGACTTCGAACCGCGGCCGCTCGCCTTCAGTTCCGAGCGAGAGTAGTTCGGCGCGCGGATTGTCGGAGCCTGTAGTCGCCTGCACGAGATCCCAGTTCTGCGACGACTCATGCCATCGATAGAGCCTTCCCTGTTCGATCGCCCGCCGCGGAGGGCGCGATGCTCCCGCTTCGGAAAACTCGAGGCCGTAGTCCCGACAGAGCGATCGCCCGCAGGGCCGCGGAGGCGGCGACGTCGCGGGATCACCATCCGTCCATTCCGGCGCAGGCTCGCGCGTCGTCAGGAGAAAGTACTTCGACAGGCTTTCCGGCGAGACGGGCCGATAGAGCAGATCCCACGGGTTGATCGGCGGAGGCTCGATCCGGCCGTCGTTCTCGCGTGCCGGTGGATCGATCGACGACGATCCCGCGGCAATCGTGCCCGTTGCAGAAAGGGGCGGTGTGCGGCCTCGAAAAACAGATGGTGAGATCGTCGAGACGTTTCCATTCGCATGAACCCTTTCACAAGATCCGCAGAATCGAGCCCCATCAGCCGTTAGATCGCCATTGCTCAGAACGGACGGCTGCGGGCCCGCCTCTCCGATCACCGCCTCGATGGTTTCCGACGCGACAAGACGATTGCGTCCATCACGCTTCTGCGCCGTGACACGCACCGTCGCGTCGCCGTACCGCCGCCCATCGACCACCAGCGGCCCGTAGAACGCAATCGATGTCACGGTTGCCCGCGGTGATTCCATCCCGCTCACGAGCAGCGGATTGATGTTCGTAGCCAGCCAGCAGTTCGATTCCGGGACCGCCGTGCCGTCGGGACGCGTGCAGGAGAAGCGCAGATCGTAGAGGTCCGACGACGGCCCCCGCGTTCCGCCGAAGACGCGCGACCAGTCACCACGAAACGGCCCTCGAAACAGCGCGCTGTCCGTGCCGGTGTAAACAGAACCGATGCTTCCCCTCGTCGTACGGCACACACCGATTCCGTTCAACTCCGCCTCAGACGTGAAGTGGCTTCCGAAAATCGGAACCAGCTCCGCATCCTCAGGCGTTATGAACATCTGCTGCGCAATCCGCACCCCCGCCTCGGCTGCCTGGCTCACTTCGATCCGGTCACGCCAGGAGACGGCGATCTCCTCTTCGATCGCCGAGTAGCTCACGACCGCCATGCCGAGCATGCTGAGAATCAATGTGATCATCAGCGTGATGACGAGCGCTGCTCCACATTCCTCGCGCCGGCAAAGAGAGGAAGAAGTGTCGTCCTTCGCTGCGCTCAGAGGTTGTGAAAAAATCAACCAGGATGTGTCATCCCGAGCGTCGAGCGAGGGATCTGGGCGGTGGCTC
>JBGSYJ010000331.1:0-10404 GCA_041750915.1 Thermoanaerobaculia bacterium
GCGGGCGCCGGCGCGTGCGCTGCCGGAGTGGCCGCCTGCGGCGGGGCTGCAGGCGCCCTCCGATCACTCAGAGTCGCGCGCAGGGTGACCTCTTTACCGTCGCGGATGACAATCACATCGATCGTGTCGCCCGGCCTGTGGTCCTGAAGCGCGAAGGTCATGTCATACAGATTCTCGATACGAGTCCCGGCCATTTTGACGATCGTGTCGCCGCCTCGGATTCCGGCACGATCGGCAGGCCCTCCCGCGCGCACGTCCGAAAGAAGCACTCCGCCGCCCTCGGCTTCCATCGAACGAAAATCGGGCACGGTTCCAAGGTATGCGCCGTAGCCGCGGCTGTCACCTTCCATCGCAGGGGCCGCCGATGTGCGCGCATACTGTGGCCGCTCTCCGGGCATCGCGAGTCTCGTCGCGAGATCAGCGGTGAATCGTGTGATCCTCGCGCCGCCTTCAGCGTTGATCGTCGCCGCATCGTCCTCCGGCGCGTGATACTCCTCATGCGTTCCAGTGAAGAGGTGAAGCACAGGTACCTGCACACCGTAGAAAGAAGAATGGTCGGATGGCCCGTAGCCGTCGCCGCGGGATGTGATCTTCAGGTTCGTTCCGGTCGCTGCTCCCTCAATGAGCTCGCTCCATTGGGGAGCTGTCTCGACACCGAAGATCACCAGTGAGTCGTCACGCAGGCGACCGACCATATCGAGGTTGATCATTGCGGCGATTCTGTCAACGGCGAACGGCGGGTTCGCCACGAAATGTGCCGAGCCGGCAAGTCCGACTTCCTCCGCCGCGAAGAGTACGAGAGCCACCGTGCGGCGGTTCTGAAGCTTCGTCAGTGAGTCACGCATCAACTCGACTGCGAGCATCGCAGCGATGGTTCCGGACGCGTTGTCGTCGGCGCCGTTGTGAATCTCCCTGACATTCGGCTTCGTCGATCCCTCACCACCGTATCCGAGGTGATCGTAGTGCGCGCCGATGACGACGATTTCGTCGGCGAGAGGGCCGCGGCCCGGGATGATTCCGGCCAGGTTGACCGCCTCTGCAAATCTCGATTCGAGCGCGACGGCTCCGTCAATCGTGACGCCCGTGCTCGCTTTCGAGCGGGGAGCGAGATCACGGTCAACAGCGCGCTGGAACTCCAGCAGATCGACGCCGGCGGCTTTCATCCACCGCTGCGCGACCGACGACTTGACCTGAATCACAGGGATGCCTGCAGGGCTCTCGGGCCCGTCGTTCTTGAGCACTGGCAGTCTGTCGCTTTCCTCATCCTGAAGAGGTCCGGTCGCGAAGATCACGGCCGATGCTCCCCGCTCCCGCGCCTGCAACACGCGGTACCTGAGTGCGGACCATCGACTCGGTCTGCTTCCATTGAACGGAGACGCCTCGTCACGTTCCTGCGGCTCATAGCGAAGCATCAGGACGACCTTACCCTTGAGGTCGAGTCCATCGAGCTCGCGGTAGCCTACTGGCGGAGCCTCGATCCCGTATCCGACGAACGCGATCTCGCCCTTCAACGGCCCGGAGCTGGAGAATCCGAGCGGAACCCAGTCGGAAGCCTCGAGACCTTCGATCCGGTTTTCTCCTCGGAGCTCGACTCCGGTCTTGACCGGAAAGGGCTGGCGCCAGGACTTGCCGAATGCCGGATCGAGGCCCATCGATTCGAGGCGCGTTTCGATCCATGCTGCTGCGAGATCGACTCCTTTCGTTCCGAGACCGCGCCCCTCCATCCGATCGGAAGCGAGGATTTCGACGTCGTTTCGGAATCGGGTTTCGAGGGCGGCGTCTTCCGCGGTTACAGCTGACGTACAAAGCAGAGTGAGTACAAGCCACAGGTTTAGCCTGAGCGACATGGGCAGTCGAACCTCTTCGAGTTTGGTGTAGGCTACGGCAATGAATTGCCGTTGCGGCCACGCGGGCCAGGAGCATCCTACTACGCATCCATGCCAGGGCCAGATTCACTATCCCTCGGAAGAGTATCCCTGCACCTGTCGTGAGCTCGAGAGCGGTGGAGCGGATGGGAAGTGTGGTGAGTGTGGTCACAGTAACGAGCTGCATGGCGAGAGGCGCCGGTGCTCGAGGGACAGCTGCGACTGTCTCAACTTCAGCGCGTAAGAAGCCGGGCTGTCATTCCCAGCTGTGTCATCCTGAGCGAAGCGAAGGATCCCCTGAAGACTCGCGGCAAGGTATCGAGGAAGGGGATCCTTCGCTTCGCTCAGGATGACACGCGCCATCGCCCCGTCATTCACTTCCTCTGGCCTCTTCGAGCAACTCGAGCAGCAGCCGGAGCCTTGCGGCCGGCACGGCTCCTTCTGGACGGCGACTTTCGCGTCATCGAAGACGGCGTGGAATCGTTCGAGTCCGGACACCCTCCGTTCGATCACCTGACAGACGTCGCGATTGCGGACATCCTCCACTACATGCTGTCGGGTGAGAGCGGAGATGAGCCGATGAGAGGCCCCGGCTATACGGCTGCTGAAGTTGAAGTGCTACGCGCGCAGTAATCCTGCTTCGACTACCAGCGAGGCCCCTGCTCCCGACGCTACGGCTTCTTCTCTCTGACCGGGTCGGCGTTGTACGCAACCGACTTCCCGGGCGGAATGCTGAGCGACTCCCAATCGTCCGGTCTCGTAAGCAATCTGGTGATGAGCACGATCTGTCCGACGTGATAAGCAACGTGGCTGACCGAACGTGCGAGCGCTTCGTGAATCGTGAGCGGAACGCTCCGGATCTGCACCGTCCGGTCGAGATCATCCTGCGAGAGCTGGTTCAACGCATCTTCGAGCGCCCTCCAGCCGGTCGACCAGATCTCGTCGATCTCTTCGCGCGAGTAGGTTCTCTGCGCGAACTCATCGTCCCGGTTTCGCCACGGCTTCTCACCATCCTCGCTCAGGAAGTTGGTGAACCTCGATCGAAGGTTCCCGCCGAGGTGTCGAACCAGCATCGCGACGGAATTTGTCGAGTCGCCGGGCACGCGATTGAGCCGCTCCTCGTCCAGGCGGGCAATCGACTTTTCCGCCAGAGTGCGGTAGCGGTTGAATTCGTTGAGAATTGCCTCGAGTTCGTTCATGTCGACCTATTGACGGAGATCTGCAGGACTTGTCATCCCGAGCCTGGTAGTGTGGGTGGGAGGGGCGAGGGAACTCCGGCGGTAGTACATAGTCAATTCGTCACCGGAAGAGTTGAAGCGCCATTTTCTCCTCAAGGCAACTCTGTACCATCGCGTGAGGTCCCTCGCCCCTCCCGCACACCCACGCTTGCTCGGGATGACACTTGCTTCATCCCTCGATGCATTGACCGGTCTACCACTCTGAAGCTCGGGATGTCTCTTACAGTTTCGCGTCAGTCGTGAAGGATCACGTTCAGCAGAGAGCTGTGAACTTCCAGGACACCGTTGTACTTGATGAAGCCGAGCTTGCGGAATCGGTTCATGAAGAAGTTCACTCTCGAGCGCGTGGTGCCCACCATCTCTGCAAGAACTTCCTGACTGATCTTCGGGATCACCGTCTCGGGTGTGCCTTCCTTTCCGAAGTGCGCCAGAAGCAGAAGAATCCGCGCGAGGCGCTTCTCGCTCGAGTTGAACAGCTGGTCGACCAGGTCCTCCTGGATCCGCGCGTTTCTGGCCAGCAGAAACGAAACGAAGACGTCCGCGAAGGCATGCTCCTCATGAAGAAGCCGGACCATCTCCGAACGTTCGATGCGCAGGAGGGTGGACTTGATCAGCGCAGCAGCGGTGACCATTCGGATCGGTTCGGCAGAAGCTACGCACGACTCGCCGACGAAATTTCCCGCTTCGAGGAGAGCAACGGTGGCCTCTTTTCCTGCATGGGAAAGCACCGTCAGCTTCACGGTTCCCTTCTGCACGAAGAACACCGCGTCTGCCGGGTTGCCCTGTGAGAAAAGGATCTCGTTTTTTTTCAACTCGACCAGTGTCTTGCCCAGACCGGTCTCGGCGAGAAATGCTTCCGGATCGAATTCGTTGCTGGTTCTGACTTTTCTTCGTTTTTTCGTAGCGGCCATGGCACTTGAGAATGATCGAAAGTGCTCAATTCTGCAGAGTCTCGATTGATGCAGAATTGCAACACGCTCGGAGTAAAGGCCAGCTTACAAAAAGATCTCGCGGGAGGTCAATGGCGAATGCTCGGTGTAAAGCGAAAGTCGCAGCTGCAGTCCGATCACTTCCTTACATCAGGCGGAAAAGCTTCATTGAATCGCTGTCCGCCGCGTTCGCAAAATGTGTGTACAGACCGAAGTTCAGGAAGATGATGTTGCCCATCTTACTGTGACCCTTCATGAGACCGCTGCCGAGAATGTTGCGCGTCCCGTAATGCGAGCGTGTCATCCATGTGGCAGGGCCTTCCCAGGCCCTGCCTCTTCCGAATGGTGAAGCTGAACGACACCTGGAGCATTGGCTGCTGGTGCACGCTCCAGGTGTCGTACATCGTTACTGCTCGCCAAGGCAGGGCCTGGGAAGGCCCTGCCACATGAGGCTACCGCTTTACCCGCGTTTTCCGCGGTTCAGATTCCTTCCCACCAGAGACGATGTAGACGCGGCCTGACTGAAAGCCGTTGATCCCGCTCCATGCAGATGTCAGAAGAAAGTCGGGAACTCCGTCGCCGTCGACGTCGCCGACGTTCGTCGCGTCGAATCCGAAGGTCTCTCCCGGAAGGCGGCCTGTGATGGTGCGGAGGAGCGAGCGATCCTTGCCTGAATAGACATAGACCTTTCCTCCTGAAAGCGCGACGGATCTCTCCTGCCACGCTCCGACAACGAGGTCGGCATGTCCATCGCGATTGACGTCCCCCGCGTCGGCGACACCGATCCCGAATCCGTCCCCCGCAGCCTCTCCGGTCAGCTGCAGCAGCTGACTCCCATCTTTCCCCGAATGGACATAGATGCGTCCCGTCGATCTTCCCTTCGCCGAGTTGGCCCAGTCGGATGCGTAAATGTCCGACGCTCCATCTCCATCGATGTCTCCAACCACCGAGAGGAACATGCCGCCGAATGATGCGCCGGTCTCATCGGCATCGAGAACAAACTTCGGCTCCGCTTCGAGCCCTTCGTAGACGTAAACGCGTCCCGTGTCCGAGGAGCCGGCGGCCGGAGCGCCGATCACTATGACCCCGCCCTCTCCGGCGACTGCGACTCCGAACTGATCTCCGTCCGATTCACCCTCGATGGTCGTCAGCAGCGCGCCATCATTTCCGGAATAGAGATAGACGCGACCCGCGCCTCCGCCGGGAGCACCCGCGACGACATCAGCGTGTCCGTCGCCGTTGACGTCGCCCACTCCGGACACCTGGCGTCCATGCTGCTCGGCTGCGTTCCCTTCTCCCAGCGCAAAGATCACGCGCCCATCGCGTCCCGAGTAGACGTAGCTGCGTCCTGCGCCGGGTGCGCCTGCGATCACATCGGGAATGCCGTCGCGGTCGACGTCGCCCGCCCCCTCGATTCCGAGGCCGAGTTGATGCCCCGCTTCACCGACCGCGGTCCAGAGCAGTTTTCCTGACTTGCTCGAGTAGACGTAGACCTTTCCGCCGGGGCCGCCGCCGACGGGGTACGTCGGCGCGGAGGTCACGAAGTCGGCGACACCATCGCCGTCGACATCACCGACTCGCCGGGCGATCCATCCGAACTGAGAGCCTTTCGTCTCGCCGATCCACTCGTGAATGACGCGAACGGGCTCGACGAATGGATTCTCGAAGTCACGCTTCGTCGGAATCAGACTCTCGAAGCGAGGACTCTTCCGCACCTCGGCGAGCCGCGCATCCGAGCGGAACAGGTCGAAGTCGAAGCTTCCCGTCGCGCGCACTTTCTCGAGCCAGCGGAGAGACTCTTCGGTGTCTTTCTGTTCGGCGTGAACGGTCGCGATGTTGAACCAGGCCTGACCGCGAAGCGCAGGTGCCTGCGCAGCCTTCTCGTAGCTCTCGATTGCCTTCGCATACTCGCCGTTCTGCTGATAGGCGGCACCGAGCGTGTTGTACGCGAAGACCATCCGCGGGTTCGCCTCGAGGAAAGGCGAGAGGATGGCAATCGCTCCGTCGGCGTCTCCGGCCGCGAGTTTCTGCTGCGCCTCTGCAAGCTGAGGTACCGGCTGTCCTGACAGGGGAATGGACGTGATCAGAAAAAGAATGGCAATCGTCGTACGCATCCTCTGACTGTAGAACATCTGCCCGTCATTGCGCTGTCAGGAAATTGTCATTCCCGCAAGGTAATTGCAAGGCTTCACGCTCGCGGGGATCAGCACGATCATGTTGCCCTGGCGGAAACCTGCCACCGCCGTCCAGGTCTGTCCTCGGGCTCCCATCGACATTCCTCGAGGTTCACACGTCTGCGATCGTCGAACGGGATCCCTTCGGCTTCGAGAAGAATTCGCTGGAGCTCGTGGGAATCCGACGAACTCCGCCGGCTGATTTGTCCGCCGGCTCCCAGGATCCGGTGCCACGGAACATCGTTGTCGTCAGGCAGCTCGCGCAACGCGATTCCTACGTGCCGCGCGTGACGCGGCAGTCCTGCAAGCGCCGCGATCTGTCCGTACGTGGCGACCCGGCCAGGAGGAACCCGGCGGGCGACATTCATGAGGAGTGCATTGCGTTCCGTTCGAAGCATTCTTGGGGAAGTAGTCAGTAGTCTATCCCCCGGCTAGAAAAACTCGGGAGGTCCTGACTACTGACTACTATTAACTACTCCGCTATCAGTTGCGTGACAGGGAGTCTGTGGGACCTGCGCGGCCGCTTGCAAGCGCTTCTTCAATCAGACTCGATACCTTCCGATCGGCCTCTTTTGCCAGCGCGTCCATTTGCGCACCGAGGACTTCCATTTCTTTTCCGAGCGCCTCCATCGGTTCACTCGCTCGTTCCATCTCGCGTCCGAGCGCTTCCATCGGCTCCATTGCAGCTTCCATCTGTGCGCTGTGCTTTTCCATGATGGCGGCAAGTCTGTCCATCTCGAGAGACGTTGGTTCCATCTCCTTCTGGATCGCTTCCATCCGTCGGCCGAGCTCCTCATGGTCCGCGATGTTTGCCTGCTCGAATTGGCGGGCGACCTCTTCCATCCTTCTTGCAAAGGGTTCCTGCTGGCGTGAGATCGCCTCCATCTTCGCGCTGACTTCCTCCATCTCGGCTTCGTAGGGGCGGCCGAGCTCGCCGATCGCTTCCATTCGTTTTCCGATCTCGTCCATCTCGCGTGATGGGATCTCCATCCGGTCACTCACCGCGTCCATCTTCGCTCCCAGATTCTCTGCCGCTTCCCATGCCTCGAGAACTCGGGCAATAGTGGCGGCATCCTGGATGACGTACGTCTGTCCTCCTCGCCGCACCCAGAGGAAGTCGCCAGAGAGGGTTCGTTTCAGCGCTTTGACTTCCTCGATATCCCGCATGTCACCGGACAGGAGAAAGTCGTCCGAGCCTGCTCGGACCACGGCATATCCGTGGCCGGAGTTGGGGGAGATGTGGAGAGATCCGCGGACAGTCTGCGGAGGGCTTGCCATCGCGACGAGGGAAGCGGGAGCGGCGGAAACCGGCCGGGCGGTGATCTCGAGTGGCACTCCAGGCTCCTCGGGTGGGTCGCTCGCATACACGGTCATTCCGATGGCGGCGAGACTCGCACATGCAGCCATGAGGACTGCAGCGGGGAGGAACATCTTCCAGCTGAGAGCGTGATGGCTGGGGCGGAGCAGATTCTGGATGCGTGACATGAGATTTCCTCCGTTGGCTGAAGAAGCGAGTCGATTCATTGCAAAGGCGGGGCTCTCGGTCTGAAAGAGTGCGAGCTCGTTCAGCGCGACGGCCAGCCGGCGGGGCTCTCCGAGTGCTTCAGCGGCGAGCGCATCGGCGATCTGTTCGCGCTCGACGCGTATCCTCCGCGAGATCCACCAGACGATCGGATGGTAGAAGAGCAGCGCTTCGATCGCGCTCTGCATCATGTTGACGAGGTAGTCGTGTCGCCGGATGTGCGCGAGCTCGTGCGCGAGCAATGCCTCGAGCAGCTCCGGCGGCATGCGGGCGATCAGCGAGGCGGGAACCAGCACCGCGGGACGCCACCAGCCCGCCACCGCAGGGCTTTCGAGCTCGGCAACGACGCGCAACCGGATTGCCCGCTCGATTCCGAATGCGCGCGCGAGCTCGTCGAGGCGTGACTGCCAGACCGCGTCGCCAGCACTCGACCTGGAACGGACGATCCGGCCTATCCACGCCAGTCCCATCATCATCCGCAGCGCCAGCATCCCTGCGATCATCGACCACGCAATCACGATGGTCGGAAGCCAGGGCTGCAGGATCGATTGCCAGGAATCGAAACCGGCGCTGGATGCATCTGCTGTGAATGTCATCGCGCGAATTGATTCCGAACCGGCCGACGACACGGCGAACGCAGGCGAGAGCAGCCCGCGAGCGGTTCCGATCGCCGGAACGACAAGGCAGAGCGCAAGCGCGATACAGCCGATTGCGTATCGGATCTGAGGGCGCGAATCGCGGAGCAGCACGAGCGCAATCGCGGTCGCAGCACCGATCAGCAGTCCCTGCCAGAGAAAATGGATCAGAGACCAGCCGAGAACGTACACGAATGAGGAGAGCATCGAAGTCATCGGTCGTTCCTCCGCAAAAGCTTCAGAATCTCCTCACGCTCTTTCGGCGTGACGTGCCCTCGAAGCGCGGCCACGACCAGCTCCTTGCCGGAACCGGAGAACGCTTTGTTGATCAGATCGCCGAGAAGGCCCCTTCGCAGCTGTTCCTGTTCATGCGCAGGGCGATATACGTGCGAGCGCTGACTCTCGTCGCGTTCGAGGAGCCCTTTGGAATGCATGATCTGCATCAGGCGCAGCACCGTGGCGTAGGTAATGTCCGGCCGTTCGGCTCGTGCTGCGTCATGCACCTGTTTCACGGTCGCTTCCCCCAAGGGCCAAATCACCTTCAGAAGATTGAGCTCGGCTTCGGTTGGCTTGGGAGGTTTTGCTGTTTTCGGCATCGTGGAGTGAAGCATACCAATGTCTAGACCAGTTTGTCTAGAACTTTTTGTCTAGATGAGAGAGTCCGAGCACGAGCTATGCCCCAAGCGCGTCAACTCAAGGGACGCGCATTAGCTGTGTCATCCTGAGCGCGCAGCGAAGGATCCCCTCACGACCGGCCGTATCGCAGCTCTTGGGGGATCCTTCGCTGCGCTCAGGATGACACCTCGCCCGAGGGGCGCGCTACAATGAATCCGGCTCCGACGTGCTCGTATGAAACCCTCCCTCGTCTTCACAGTCCTGCTTCTGACCGCTTTCACATCGTGTCGTTCCCCAGTACAGGATCGCGTGCAGGATCGTGTGATCGAATCGGCTGCTTCTGAGCCTTTCGTGACCGTCGGCGATGCACAGGCCGTTCGCGAGGAGATCCGGTGGCAGAAGTATGCGGGAGTCGACGCCATCAAAGTTTACTCGTCGATGTCTCCCGATCTCGTCGAAGTCGCAATCGAGGAAGCACACCGCTACGGGTTGCCGGTGATCGGGCACCTGCAGAGAACGACATGGACCGAGGCCGCGGCGATGGAAATCGATGGGCTCGAACATGCTGCTCCGTGGTCTCAGGAGTATCTTCGGGCCGATGCGCGCGACGAATACACCGGATCGCTCTTCTCACGCGTCTTCTGGCTGGAGAATCTCGACGATGCCGCCATCGACGAGATGATCACGGCGCTCGCCGCGAGCGGTGTCGTGGTCGACCCGACACTCATGGCGATGCACACGAAATTCTGGGGCGACGACGAACGCTACAAGAAGAATCGGGATCTGGCCCTGGTGCCGGAGGCCTTCCGGCGCGGATGGCCCGCCGGAAGTTTCACCGCGTCGTGGACAGCCGAGCAGTACATGGCGTCGAAGAAGGCGTGGCCGATTCTTCTCGATTTGACCCGACGGATGTACGAGGGAGGAGTGCATCTGGTGACAGGTACCGATACCCCGACTCCCTGGATCATTCCGGGAGTCAGCCCACACCGAGAGATGGAGTTGCTCGCTGAGGCGGGGATCCCACCTCTTTCGATTCTTCGGATGGCGACGCATGATTCCGCCCGGGCTTTGCGAAGCGAGCACGAATTCGGCTCGATTACTCCGGGCCTGCGCGCGGATCTGGTGCTGCTCGGAAAAGATCCTCTGAAGGCCATTGGCAATACACGGTCGATCGAGTTGGTGATTCAGGGCGGAGTTGTTGTGTGGCCGTGACTGAATACTTGCTCGAAAGAGTTGTCGCCGTTGCCCGTAGACGTTGCCGTCGCCGCAGGTCGCCGTCGTCCTGACGTCATCCCTTAGCCCCGCGCTCGCATTTCTGCTGTCCTCTCTGACGCGAGAGCGCGCGAAGGCGCGCTCAACAGTTTAGCCCCGGGGCTCTGCCCGGGGTCGATCGATTCAGGTTGGAACCAGCGGCCGCGAAGGCGGC
>JBGSYJ010000332.1:0-8029 GCA_041750915.1 Thermoanaerobaculia bacterium
TGAACTCCGCCACCACCCTGTCCCGATCACGAATCACGAATGTACTAACGCGTGAGATCGCTCGCCCCTCCCGCAGGCACTTCCAGGCTCGGGATGACAGGTCCTGAAGATCGCCGCTCAAATGGGCGGTTCGCGCTATTCGTCCTTCTCAGAATTCCGGAGCGATCATTCCGAAATTCTGGTCGTGCCGACGGTAGATGACGGTGACCTTGTCCGTGTCGAGATCACGGAAAACGATGAATTCGTTCTTCGAGTCGTCGAGTGTCATGGCCGCCTGCTCGATGGACATCGGGCGGATGGGAAGCTTGCTGGTGCGGATTACCCGGGGAGTTTTTTCAATTTCATTGCGAAGCAGTCCGGGCTCCATGACCTGAACAGTCCAGTCGTCGAGCATCTGGGCACCGTCCCGGCCGTTGATGCGTCGGCGCTGCGTGATTTTCTTGCGACCCTTTTGAGCGAGGGTCTTGATGTGTTCGGTCGCGGAGTTGACGGCATCTTCCATCGTATCCGCTTCCTGCTTGGAGATGGTGTTCTGCAGCTTCCCGATGATGATGATCTCGCAGATGTTTCGGTACTTCTCCACATTCAGTACGCACCGGATCTCGATAATGTTCTCGAAAAATTTGGTGACCCTGGAAAGCTTCGTGTGGAGCAGCTTGCGGATCTTGTCCGTGACTTCGTAGTTGCGTCCTGTGATCTCGATGTTCATTTCGTGCCTCCGGGCTAGAAGATCTGCTTGCGGTCCGTGGAGGACGGGATGTTGAGCTCATCCCTGTACTTCGCGACCGTACGACGGGCGATGTTGATCCCCTCGTCGTTGAGAATCTTCATGATCTTGGAATCGGACAACGGCTTCCGCGGATCTTCCGCGTCGATGAAGCCCTGAATCTTCTTCTTGACCGTCAGGCTCGAGATGTCCTCGCCATAATCCGAATCGATGCCGCTGTGGAAAAAATACTTCATCAGAAACAGTCCGCGGGGCGTGTGCATGTATTTGTTCGACACGACGCGCGAGACCGTCGATTCATGCATCTGGATGTCGTCGGCGACGTCGCGCAGCACCAGGGGACGGAGGAAGTCGATGCCCTTCTCCAGGAATTCCTTCTGGTGCTTGATGATCGACTCGGCGACTTTGTAGATCGTCCGCTGCCGCTGGTCGAGCGACTTGATGAGCCAGACAGCCGAGCGGATCTTGTCCTTGATGTAGTTGACTGTCTCCCCGTCCTGCTTCGAATCCATCGAGGCAAGCATCGAGCGATAACTGCCGTTGATGCGGAGCTTCGGCATGCCGTCTTCGTTCAGCAGGATCACGTACTCGTCGCCGACCTTCTGCACGTAGACGTCGGGCTCGACGTAGATCGCACGCTCGTTGCTGTACTTCCGTCCGGGCTTCGGGTCGAGTCGCTTGATGACTTCCACGATCGCCTCGAGCTCTTTCATCTCCAGACCGAGCCCGCGGGCCAGCTGGACGAAATGACGGTTCATGAACGCATCCCAATGGTCGCGGATAATCGTCTCGACCATCGGATTGTCGACATCGAGATGTCGGAGCTGGAGAAGCAGACACTCGCGCAGATCGCGGGCTCCCACGCCGATCGGATCGAACGACTGGATCACCGATAACGCCTGTTCCGCTTCAGCTTCTTCACACTTGACCGCCGTGCGGATCTCCTCGACGTTCGCCCGCAGATAGCCGTCTTCATCAATGTTCCCGATGATGAAACTGACGATCTCCTTGATGCGAGGAGACGCGTCGGACATGTTCAGCTGCCAGGTCAGGTGATCGGAAAGATCCGGAGGACGCGTGAGCGTGTTCTCGATCGGGAACTCCTCGTGCTCCTCCGACATGCGCGGGTTGTAGCCGTATTCGATGTAATCCTGGAAATAGGCGTCGTAGTCGATCTCGTCGAAGGCGTCCTTTTCCTTGTCCTCCGGCTTGACCTCGGCTTCCTCGTCGGCCTTCTGATCGGCCGTCGGTTCCGCCTCTTCCGGCTTGGCCTCCTCGGCCGTTTCTTCCAGGAGAGGATTCTCGAGAAGTTCCTGATTGAGAACTTCCTGCAGCTCGAGTTTGCTCAATTGCAGCAGCTTGATCGCCTGCTGGAGCGAAGGCGTCATGATGAGCTTCTGCGAGAGTTTCAGGTGAAGCTTTTGTTCGAGTGCCATGTTTTGTCGATTATCGTCTCAGGAAATCTGCCGAGCATGGATTGTACTGCGGGGGGTCATCCGAGGTTGAATGATTCGCCCAGATAAATGCGGCGAACCTCCGCGTCAGCCGAAAGCTCCTCCGGCCCGCCCTGACGGAAAATCTCACCCTCTTTGATGATATAGGCCCGGTCCGTGATCTTCAAAGTCTCGCGCACATTGTGATCGGTGATGAGGATTCCGATTCCGCGCGAGCGGAGCTGCGAAACGATGCGCTGAATGTCGAAAACTGCGATTGGATCGATCCCTGCGAACGGTTCATCTAGCAAAATGAATGCCGGGTCGATTGCGAGGCTCCGAGCGATCTCCACGCGTCGCCTTTCTCCTCCTGAAAGTGTATACGCGCGATTCCTCGCAAGGTGACTCAGTCCGAACTCCTCGAGAAGCTCCTGCGTCCTGTTCTGTCTGTCTGCCAGCGGCAGATTCAACGTCTCGAATACCGCCAGGAGATTCTCTTCCACCGTCAGCTTCCTGAACACCGAAGGCTCCTGCGGGAGGTAGCTGATCCCCTTTTGAGCCCGCTGGTACATCGGCATCTGCGTGATGTCGTCGTCGCCCAGCAGGACGCTTCCCGCATCAGGACGCGTGAGGCCCACCACCATGTAGAAGGTCGTCGTCTTTCCCGCGCCGTTCGGCCCCAGAAGACCTACGATCTCCCCCTGCCGGATCTCGATCGAGACGTCTCGGACCACCTTCCGGCCGCGGTAGACCTTCAGCAGATGCTCTGCGGCAAGACGAAGTTTCACCGGCTCCTGCTCGATTCGCCTCGCCTGTGATTTTCGCTCCAGTGTCTCGTCGATTTCAGTCGCCATCCGCGCTTGCTCTTCCCGTCACTGTGGATTGTACGTGCTCTCGGACGCCGTGGTGCTGCTCCTGATGTTTACCTGGTTCTTGGCGATGTCGAAGACGATCTGTTCCCCTTTGATCGTTCCCCGTGGATCGGTCAACTCCGCGGGCGTACCGTCGAGCAGCAGCATCCGGCTGGCCATCTGATACGTGGCCTTCTCGCCCTGCCCTTTCCGCCCTGTAGCCTTCTCTTCCACGCTCACGTTGTCGTACGCCTCGACCCGCTCGATTTTCCGGTCGGCGGTGAAGAACAGAAGGGCGCGGTCGGAAAGGAGTGTTCGCGTCGTCTCATCGATCCGCACCTTGCCGGTCAACTCTGCGTTCCGTTCCTGCTTCTTTGCCGTCAGCAGATCCATGCTGGCGATCACGGGGGTTGTCGTCCCCTCCGGACGGGCATTGTACAGAACGGCTTTCACGCCGGTCTTGGCCTGGAGCAGATCCCCCGCGCCCTGCACCAGGAGCTCGTCCGCGAGGAGCGTATTCTTCTCCTGCCAGGCCCGCACCTTACCCTTGAAGAACGCCGTCCGGGTCGACTGTCGCAGCACGGCCGCATCCGCATTCACGAAGACGGGCTCCGCGTTCGACGGAAACATCGAAGTTCCGCTCGCAGTGGTCGAGCCGCCTTCGCGGGGAATCAGTTGCGCGTTCACATTTCCATTGACGCGAATGCTGCCGTCCTTCGGTGCAATCTCGATGATCGTTCCTCGGAGGCTGTTACCGTCTGACCTCAGCGTCGGAAGGGAGCCCGCCGGCGAGGTGAGCACCATCCGGTCTCCTGCAATGTCGTAGTTGGCCAATCCGGCCGTCGCCCGCGAGCCGGGCTCGTCGAACCGGACGTTCCCCCTCAGAACGGCACCCGAGGCGCTCCTGGTCGCCGGATCGAAATCGACGTTGATCTGATCCGAGCGGAGCGTTCGTGAACCGACAGCCAGCGCCTCGAGCATGATGACGCTGCCGTTCCCCTCGATCCTGGTCAGTGCGCCTCCATCCAGCGCGACGCGAAGCGTCTGTGCCGTCAGGTTCCGGACCGGAGGGCCGGCCAGATGGGCACGTGCCGGAGTCGCCTCCCCGATGATGTTGACGGCGCGGAGCTCTCCCTGCGGGCCGGTCTCGCCCGTGTACAGGTCCGCCTGAATCTGCTTCTCTCCGGCACCGGCCACTCCCGCCGAAAGTGGATCGGTCGTGCCGGCGAGCCTCATGATGACGTTGCCACGCCCTTCGAGGCCGGTCAGCACCTTGCCGCTCTGATCGAATCGTGCCTGAGCCGTATCAGAACGTACAGAGTCGCTGCCCTTGCGCAGGACCACATTGCCGGAGAAATCTGCCTGGCTGCTGTCGCGGAGAAAGATAGCCTCGGATGCCTCGATTGACATCGGAGCCTCGCCCGGCTTGGAGGGAGCGAGCTCTCCATAGACCCGGTTGAACAGCCGCAATCTGTTTTCCTCGACTGCGAGATCGACTCCGCCTGCCTTTCCGCTCCAGGAATCGACACGGAACTCCACCGGGACACGATTGACCATCCGGTTTCCGTCGAATTTCAGATCGCGAGTCACCAGAAGGAGACCGTCGCTCGAAGCGACCCGGACTTCTCCTCCCAGTTCCGCTTCCTTCGTCTTCAGCTGAAACTGAACGAGAGGCGCCGACATCTGATACGTCCCGCCATTGCTCCGGAAAATCGTGATCTGGGCATCTTCGAGCGCATACCAGCCGGAGGTAAAGCCAATCGTCTTCCGCGCACGGATTCGCGAGACGACACGTCCTCCGATCGACTGCGTATCTTCGAACTCCCACGAGACGAGCTCGGGCTGCTCGCCTCCACGAAGCGTCGACGAGACACCTCCCCTGGCCACCTGCTCCTGCGCCACTCTCGCCCTGTACGAGAAGACGATGAGCGCGATGAAGGCGACGAAAAGGATCGGAAGGGCGATTCGAAGGATGCGAACGCTTCTGTTCATTGAATGTACGTCACGAGCTACCGCAACAGGGGAAGGGCCGTATTCGTTCCTCCCCGAGGGCACAGGGTTTCCCCTCTCCCGGCGGGAGAGGGGTCAGGGGTGAGGGTCTCTTCGGATTCCACGGAGAAGTCGCTGATGAGGCGGTGTGCAATATGGCCGAACCCTGAATCGGCGTTGATCTCCACATTCAACATTCGCCTTTCGTCGATTAGACATCAGGGCTCCCTCACCCCTTACCCCTCTCCCGCCGGGAGAGGGGAAGGTTCCGCTCTGGCATCGATGATCTCCGCCCTGAGTCCCGCCGGCGCCCATGAGTCGGGCTCGAGGTGAAAGACCACCGAGCAGCGCGATGCCTGGAGGGCTGGCAGTAACGCCTTCTTCCCCGGCCACAGAACCGCGCGGAATGTGCCTCCATCGTCCCCCATCGTGAGCTCGTAGCAGTCATTCGAGAACTCCCTCACCTGCGACGTTTTCACATCCTCGCAGAGGAAGACCGGCCGTGGATTCCCTGCCCCGAACGGCTCGAGGATGTCGAGCTCCGTGAGGAAGCGGGCATCGATGTCGGACGGCCTGAGGGCCGCGTCGACGTCGATCACTCGGCGGAAGGGCGCTTCGTCCAGACAGTCGGCAATCGCCGTAAGCCGTTCCCGCAGCTCCGGCACCGCTTCGCGCTTCAATGAGAAGCCGCAGGCATACTCGTGCCCCCCGAAGTGCTCGAACAGATCCCTCACCTGCTCGAGACAATGGTGGAGGTTGACGCCCGGAATGCTCCGCGCCGAGCCGACCGACATCCCGTCTGCAAGCGAGATCGCGAGCGCCGGCCGGTGGTACTTCTGCGCGACTTTTCCCGCACAGAGACCGACGACGCCCTTGTGCCACCCCTCGCCTGCGACGAGAAGGATTCGCGGAAGTGACGCAGCTGGATCGATCTGGAGCTCGGCCGCGGCCAGCACGTCGCGCTCCACGCCGCGGCGCTCCTCGTTCAGCCGATTGAGCTCCGTCACCATCGGAAACGCAGCTTCCTCGCTCACCGCGGCGAAAAGCTCGATCGCCGTGTCCGCCGAAGCGAGCCGCCCGGCAGCATTGATGCGAGGGCCGATCTTGAAGCCGACGTCACTGGCACGCAGCGGTTTTCCGTAGATCCCGATCCGTTTGAGCAGTCCCCGCAGGCCATGATTCCGGACGTCTGCAAGTCCGTGAAGACCGATGCGCGCGATCGTCCGGTTCTCCCCGATCAGCGGAGCGACGTCCGCAATCGTTCCGATCGCCGCGATCTTCAGCAGCGACTCGATCGACATCGTTCGCCCGCTTCGTCGCAGCAGTTCGCAGCAAAGCTTGAACGCTACACCGACGCCCGCGAGCTCCTTGAACGGATAGATGCACCCTTCCTGCTTAGGATTGAGTACCGCCGCGGCTTTGGGGAGGAATCCCGGCGGAAGGTGGTGATCGGTGATGATGACGTCGATCCCCTTGTCCAGCGCACGCTCGACGGGCTCGACCGAAGTGATCCCGCAATCGACAGTGATGACGAGTCCGACCTTGCGATCGACCAGGACGCGATCGAGCACCTCGGTCTTCAGCCCGTAGCCGTCGACGAGCCGGTGCGGAACGACAGAGTGCACATCGGCTCCCAAGGTTCTCAGGACAGTCGCCAGAAGAACGATGGAGGTGACCCCATCGACGTCGTAGTCGCCGTAGATGAGGATGCACTCTTTGTCGCGGATCGCCCTCGCGATTCGCTCGCAGGCGTGATCCATCCCGTGAATCGTTGAGGGATCGTGCAGATCCGTGATCTGCGGCGAGGAAAAGAGACGGAACTCCTCAGCCGAATGGATCCCTCTTCGCGCAAGAATCGACCGCAAGGCCTCGGAAGCAATAGGGAGATGCTCGCTGCCGGTCGCCTGCGGCAGAACGTTCCATGAGTCGTGAATCATCGGGGAACGCCATTGTAACGCGCCCATGTGGCAGGGCCCTCCGAGGCCCTGCCTTTTCCAAAGAGTGAAGATGTACCACGACTGGAGCATTCATCCCGTCGTCGCTCCAGGTGTCGTACCTCTGCACATCCCGAAAAGGCAGGGGCTCGGAGGCCCCTGCCACATACTCGAATCTACTTTTCGTAGACTCCCATTTTCCGGAACTTCTTGTAGCGCTCTTCTTTCAACGCCGCGGGCTTGAGCTTTCCGAGCTCCTTCAGCGCCTTGGCCAGGACCGGCCGGAGCAGCGCCGCAGCCTGTGCGGGATCACTGTGCGCGCCTCCCGAAGGCTCGGGCACGATCTCATCGATCACCCCGAGCTCCAGAAGCGAAGTCGCCGTCATCTTCATCGCCCTCGCAGCTTCCTGAGCCGCTCCCGGATCTTTCCAGAGAATCGCGGCGCAACCCTCGGGCGAGATCACCGAGTAGACCGCGTTCTCCATCATGAACACGCGATCAGCAACACCGAGCGCAAGCGCGCCTCCGCTTCCGCCCTCACCCGTCACCGTCGCGATGACCGGCACGTCGAGCCCGGCCATCTCGCGCAGATTCACAGCGATCGCCTCCGCCTGCCCTCGCTCCTCCGCACCGAGACCCGGATATGCGCCCGGCGTGTCGATCAGCGTGAAGATCGGGCGGTTGAACTTCTCGGCCAGCTTCATCACTCGGAGGGCCTTGCGGTAGCCCTCCGGGCGCGGCATCCCGAAGTTTCGCGTGATTTTCTCTTTCGTGTCGCGACCCTTCTGGTGTCCGATCACGACACAAGGGACGCCGCCGAACGAGGCGAAGCCGCTGACGATGGCTGGATCGTCGCCGAATTTCCGGTCGCCGTGGATCTCGACGAAGTCCTCGAAAAGGAGGTTCACATAGTCGAGGGTGTAGGGCCGGAGAGGGTGCCGGGCAACGAGCGTTCGCTGCCAGGGGGAGATGTTTGCGTAAATCTCCTCGGAGACTCTGTTAAGCTTTTTCCGGAGCTCGGCCACTTCAGGGTCGTTGTTCGTTTCGCCGTCCGGTTGGGAGAGATCCTGAATCTGCCGGCGAAGTTGCAGAATC
>JBGSYJ010000333.1:0-9157 GCA_041750915.1 Thermoanaerobaculia bacterium
GGGATCTCGAGCGCGATGTTGCGACGCTCCCACTGCGTCGTTCCGGTTGGCCACGTTCCATCCGGCGCGAAGGCGCTGACCGGAAGCAGATCGCCTTTCCCGGCCATCATCACTGATGTGATCCGCTGGACGAAGTCGGGAGCTTCGGGCGGAACGAATGGTCGGGGCATCTGCGTGGAAGTCGCCTCGGAAGGCAGCGCGACCTCGTGGAGATTCTCGAGAGTCTGGTCGACGGCGGCCCAGTTCCTCCGCACGACCTCATCGCCCTTTTTCGCATAGCTCTTCTCGATCGACTTCTTGATCTTCGCGATCGCATCCTCGCGGGGAAGCACACCGGAGAGCGCAAAGAAGCAGGTCTGCATGATCGTGTTCACGCGTCCGCCCATGCCCGTATCGACCGCGACTTTCGAGCCGTCGATGACGAACAGCTTGACCTTCTTCTCGATCATTGCTTCCTGAGCACGGCGCGGCAGCTTGTCCCAGACCTCGTCGGCCGCGTAAGGAGAGTTGAGCAGGATGACGGCACCTGGGCGCGCGTAATCGAGAACGTCCATCCGTTCGATGAAGTTGAACTGATGGCAGGCGACGAAGCCGGCGTTTCTGATCAGGTAGGTCGACCGGATCGGCCGCGGTCCGAAGCGAAGATGGGAGATGGTCATCGCTCCCGACTTCTTCGAGTCGTAAACGAAGTAGCCCTGGACGTAGAAATCCGTCTCTTCGCCGATGATCTTGATCGAGTTCTTGTTCGCGCCGACAGTTCCGTCTGCGCCCAGCCCCAGGAAGACGGCACGTACGACGTCATCCGGCTCGATGTCGAAATCAGGATCGTATTCGAGCGAGCGATGGGTGACGTCATCGACGATACCGACCGTGAAGCGGCGGCGCGGTTGCGGTGAGGTCAGCTCGTCGAATACCGCTTTGACCATTGCAGGGGAGAACTCCTTGCTCGACAGTCCGTAGCGGCCGGCGATCACCCGCGGCATCGCGAACGGAAGCTTCTCGAGGTCCTCCGCTTCGCGCAGCGCGGCGATCACGTCGAGATAGAGTGGATCGCCAATAGCGCCCGGCTCTTTCGTCCGGTCGAGCACGGCGATCGATTTCACACTGACCGGCAGCGTTCCAATGAAGTGCTCCACCGAGAACGGCCTGTAGAGGCGCACGGCGACGACGCCGATCTTCTCGCCTTTCGATATGAGATGGTCAACCGTTTCCCGCACAGTCTCGACGCCGGACCCCATCAGAACGATGATCCGGTCCGCCTCGGGATGTCCGAAGTAATCGAACAGGCCATACCTGCGTCCCGTGCGCTGTGCAAAGTCCGCCATCGCTGCTGCCACGTGGCCCGGGCATGCGTCATAGAACGGATTCGCCGCCTCCCGCGCCTGGAAAAATGCGTCGGGGTTCTGCGCGGAGCCTCGCAGCACCGGTCGGTCGGGCGTGAGCGCTCGCTCCCGATGCTGCATGACGAGGGCGTCCGGAAAGAGCACCCGCAAGTCATCATCAGAAAGCATGTCAATCTTCGCGACTTCGTGCGAGGTGCGGAAGCCGTCGAAGAAGTGAAGGAAGGGGATGCGGCTGCGGAACGAAGCGACCTGGGAGATGAGCGCCAGATCGTGCGCTTCCTGGACGGATGTCGATGACATGAGACCGAAGCCCGTCTGACGGACTGCCATCACGTCCGAGTGGTCGCCGAAAATCGACAGGGCGTGCGTTGCGAGCGTGCGGGCTGCGACGTGCATCGTGAAGGCCGTCAGCTCCCCCGCGATCTTGTACATGTTCGGGATCATCAGCAAGAGGCCCTGCGAGGCGGTGAACGTCGTTGCGAGAGCCCCGGCCTGCAGCGCGCCGTGTACGGTTCCGGCTGCGCCGGCCTCCGACTGCATCTCGACGACCGTGAGCGGCTGGCCCCAGATGTTCGTGTCGCCGCGCGCGGCCCATTCGTCGGCAAGCTCACCCATCGTGGACGACGGGGTGATCGGATAGATCGCAGCGACTTCATTGATCCGGTAGGCGACCGACGCGGCAGCTTCGTTGCCGTCCAGCGTCATCTTCTCTGGCAGTCTCATTCAGGGCTCCTCGATGTGCCTGCCCATCAGACGCCGGGAGCGCCATTCCGCCCTATGTGTGCTGTCACGAGGGCATGTGTCGGCTGTTACATTCCGGCAGGGAAGTGAGGCTGGGGGCGGGGCCGAGTAGTAGTCAGTAGTCAGGAGTCAGGAGCCAGTAGCCCGCCCCTGTCACTTGAGGACTGACTCTTAAGGACAAGGGGTGGGTGGGCCGTCCAGTTAGCCCCGGGCTCTGCCCCAATGGCGTCAACTTAAGGGGAGAGAGTGGGATGCGGGCCAACGTCGTGCTCTCCCTCTCCCCGCGAAGTCGGGGAGAGGGTGGCGCGCGGCCTCCGCGCAGACGCAGGGCACTTGCGAAGCGTCGCGCGCCGGGAGAGGGGCGTTGGGGGCTTGCCGCTTCTCTTGCCGATCGGCTGCATTTGAATTGCTTGCACGGCCCCTCTCCCCTTGCCCCTCTCCCCGTTCACACGGGGAGAGGGGAATGCGGCATCCGCGCGTGCCTAAAGTTGACGCTATCGGGGCGGAGCCCGGGGCTAGATTGTTGAGCGCGCCTTCGCGCGCTCTATGCGGAGACTGCTAAGGAAACCGTTCCCCTGGGAGCCTCAGCGGTGGCGAGGCAAACGCACGGCGAAGACCGTTTCCGCCGAATCAGATCGCGCTTCGATGTCGCCGCCGTGGCATACCGTCGAAAACGCCATGCGTATTGCCCTCCGCATTCATTTCCAGTATGCGTCCCGGGTAAGCTGCGCGCATCTGCTCCAGTGCGTCGGCAACCAGATCAGCGAGATCGACGCTCGCCGGAGCCAGCTGGATACCGACGCCCAGCGCTATGCGGTTGAACTCGAGCAGGTCTTCGAGCAGTGCCCTCATGCGAGCGCCGCTCCGCGTCAGCTGCCGTGAACCTTTCGGACACTCCCTCGGTATTCACGCTCGATGATCGAGCTCGCCCATCTCGTCAAGATCTACCCTGGCGGCGTCACGGCCCTGAAGGGCCTCGACCTTGGGATTCCGGGAGGGATGTTCGGGCTGCTGGGACCGAACGGTGCGGGCAAGACTACGCTGATGCGCATTCTCGCGGGCGTGCTCGAGCCGACGGCAGGCAGGATCGTGTGGGAAGGCAGAGACGTGACCGGCCGGCCGGAGCTGGTCTGGCCGCGCCTCGGCTACCTGCCACAGTCCTTCGGCTTCTATCCGAACAGCACCGGCGCGCAGATGCTTCAGCATCTTCTCCGACTCAAGGGAGTGACCGGTCCGAGAGGTCTCGGACAGCTGTGCTCGGAGCTGCTCGATCGCGTGAATCTCTCGTCGGTCGCGCACCGCCCGGTCAAGGGGTACTCGGGAGGGATGCGACAGCGGCTCGGGATTGCGCAAGCGATCGCCGGAAATCCGGAGCTCGTGATCGTCGACGAGCCGACCGCGGGTCTCGACCCCGAGGAGCGAGTCCGGTTTCATCAGCTCCTCGCGGAGATTGCTGAACGATGCACGGTCCTGCTCTCGACACACATCGTGGAGGACGTGGCGTTGCTGTGCCGCCGATTCGCAGTGATTCGAGGAGGCAGGGTCGTCGCGACGACGACGCCGGCCGAGGCTCGTGCGGCGATTCACGGAACGATCTTCGAGGGTCCGGCGTGTTCCGATCCGCGTGAGGTAGCGGGCCACGGGCGGACCATCCGGGCAGTTTTTGTCGAAGGCGAGCGGCGCGTCCGCATCCGGTTCGAGGACGGTGTACCGCCGCCGGGTTTCCGACCCTGCGAGCCAACGCTGGAGGATGCCTATCTCCTGACGATTCAGTCGGACGAACGAGAGTCGAACGCCCCGGCTGAGGGTACCGCGTGAGCGGGACGCGAGTCGCTGCGATCGCCCGGCAGGAACTTCGCACGCAGCTCGCGAGTCCCGCCTTCCTCGCGCTCCTGGTCGTCATCGCTGCCGTCACGATGACATTGAATCCCGCGGGCTTTGTGCGCGGGACCGCGCAAGCGGGTCCGCATGCCCACGTCAACTCAGTCTACGCCGCCACATGGATCCTCACTCTGAGCACGTTTCTCATTTATCCCTTCTTCGCGTCGCTGATGGCCGGGATGGGAATCCTCCGCGACGACGAGGAGCGAGTGAGCGAGATGATCCACGCCACACCGCTCACGCCGGCGGAGTACGTTGCGGGAAAGCTGGCCGGCGTGTTGTCGGCGCTTGGGATTGCCATCGCAGCTCACGCTTCGCTCGTGGTCATTTGTCTCGAGATTGTCCCGCGTCTGATGCCGGGTCCCGCCCCGGGCCCTTTCGACGCGTGGAACCATCTGCTTCCGCTGCTCGCGATCGTCGTACCGAACGTCGTCTTTATAGCCGTCGTTGCGTTCGCTGCGGGTGAGCGGACGCGGCGGCCACTCGCTGTCCATGCCGTGGCCGTGATGCTGTTCCTCACGGTTGCCTTCGTTTTCTGGCAGTGGTCACCCGCCTGGCTTCCGACCCTTGTGGACCACCTGCTCGAGATGGCCGACCCGTCGGCGCTCCGCTGGCTGACGCGCGATCTCCTGGCGGTCGATCGAGGCGCTGCGTTCTACAACGTCGCGCCCCTCGCCTTCGGTACCACGTTTTTCGTGAACCGCCTGATCGTCGTCACCGTGCCGGTGGTGCTCGTCCTTCTCTCGATCCGGCATGTCGGGAATGTGGCCCGCGGCCGGCGAGCTCGCGTGAGCGGCGATGGCGGCGCAGTGGCGGCCGGGTCATCCTGGGAGCCCCACTTCGAAGGGTTCCCTCGAATGGAGCAGCGCGCCCCGGGATTCGGCTCCGTGGTGATCGAGATTGCCCGGCGCGAGATCCGCGAGCTCTTCGCGCAACCGGCGGTGCTGCTGTTGATTCCTCTCGCGGTGCTCCTCGTGGTTCAGTCGGCGTACTCGACGGGCGAGCTTCTCGGCGCGGCCAGCATTCCCACGGCCGGACGAATCGCCGTAGGAACGATCGAAGTGCTCACGGCCGTGGTGTTCCTGCTCCTCATGTTCCAATCGGTCGAATCGCTTCATCGCGAGCGTAGCATCGGGCTCGATTCGATCTACTTCAGCCTGCCCTTCCCAACCGTCTCGTTCCTGGCGGGAAAGAGCCTTGCCGGAGCGGCACTGGGCACAGTCATTCTCGGTGCGAGCGCGGTTGCATCGTGGACGCTCATGGTGATGAACGGAGCTGCGGAGGTCTGGCCCCTCGCTCTCGTGTGGGGAGTCGTACTCGCTCCGACGTTCCTGGTCTGGATCGGTTTCATGCTTGCGGTTGCGGCGATCGTCAGGAGCCGTTCCGCCACGTACGCCGTCGGGCTCACCGCGCTCGCACTGACCCTCTACGGGCAGCAGCGAGGCGCCATGACCTGGGCGTGGAACTGGCCGCTCTGGGGCACGCTCCGCTGGAGCGACATGGGCGTCTTTCCGCTGGATGCCGGCGCGCTCCTGATGAACCGTTTGCTGATGCTGGCGACGGCCGTCTTTCTCGCGGCCATTGCCGTTAGGCAGTTCGGGCGCGTTGAGCCCGACCTGGCGGGCGCATCCGGACGGTTCGAACTGCGCGCGATTCCAACCGCTGTACGTTCGCTCGGCCCCTTCGCGATCGCGCCCGTGCTCCTCGTCGCGCTCATCAGCTGGCAGGTCGGCCGCGGATTTCAGGGGGATGCTGTGAATCGCGCGAACCGAGCCTACTGGCGAGAGAACGTTGCGACCTTTTCGGGATTCGAAGTGCCACGGCTGGAGCATGTGTCCGCGACGATCGATCTCGAACCTAAGCATCGTCGCATGCGGGTGGCCGGAACCTACCTGCTCGTCAACCGTGGCGCCAGACCGGTGTCCCGACTGCCGGTCACCACGGGCTTCTCGTTCCGGGACATCGCGTGGCGCGTCGACGGAATCGCGGCGCGCGCCGTCGACCGGGCCGGCCTTCACGTCATCGACCTTCCTGCGCCGCTCCTGCCCGGGGAGTCGATGCGCCTGGGATTTTCGTATCGCGCCGTCTATCCGGAGGGTTACTCGAGAAACGGCGGATCGCTTCATGCGTTCATCCTCCCGGCCGGGGCGCTGCTCTCGACGATACGAGGGGAGTTTTTACCAGTCCTCGGATTCGTTCACGGTATCGGGATCGATGCGGAGAATCGCGCGAAACCGGCCTCCGTCGCGCCGGACTTCTGGAAGGGGACACTCGATCCGCTGGACGGTCTCCGGCCGTTTGATGCCCGTCTCGAAATCAGCGTTCCTGCCGCGTATCGTGTGACGTCGGTCGGAAAAATGACGTCGGAGATGACGCGGGGCGGACGCACCACGTCGGTGTGGGAGACGGACCATCCGGTCGTCGCGCTGCAACTTGCGGCAGGACGTTGGAACGTGCGACGGGATGGATCCAACGCAGTTTACTTTCATCCCGGCCATGACGAGAACGCCGGCGAGATCCTCCGGACGCTTTCGCTGGCGCGAGCGAAGTTCTCCGAGTGGTTCTGCCCGTACCCCTGGGAAGAATTGCGAATCCACGAAGTGCCGGACATCGCCACGATCGCCACTTCGTTTCCGACGAATGTCAGCCTCTCGGAGAGCGCGGGATTTCTGCTTGCCCGCGACGGAAACGAGCGCGCGCCGTTCACCATCACCGCCCACGAAGTGGCGCACCAGTGGTGGGGCAATCTCCTCGTTCCGGGCGAAGGACCGGGCGCCGACGTCCTCACCGAGAGCCTGGCCCAGTTCTCGGCGCTTCTGCTGCGCGAGCACGTCGAAGGCAGGGCTGGCCGGATCGCGTTCCTCTCTCACCTCGAGGCGAGTTACCAGCGAAGTCGCAGTGCGGATGCCGAGCGGCCCCTGGCCGAGGTGATCGATGACGCAAGCGGATTCGATGCGACCGTCATCCACGACAAGGGTCCATGGGTGCTGTGGATGCTGGACCATCACCTCGGTCGCGCGCGGATGCTCGCCGGTCTGCAGGAGCTGCTGCGCGCGTCCCGTGGTTCGGACGATCACCCGGCATTGCACGATCTGATCGCCATTCTGCGACGCCACTCTGAGTACCCCGCGGAGTTCGATTCCCTCGTCGACCAATGGGTGTTCGACGTGATCGTTCCCGAGTTTCGGATCTCGGAAGCGAGCGTCGAGCGCGTGAATGGCCGATGGCGCGTGTCGGCAATGGTCACGAACATCGGCGGAGGCGTCGTCACCGCGGATGTGGCGTTGACCGGGACGTCCGCGACGCAAGCGACTCGTCGAAGCGCGCGGTTCGTGCCCGGTGGTTCCCACAGGATGGAGTGGGTCGTCGGCTTCGCGCCGTCGCGCATCGTGGTCGACCCCGATCGGATGCTGCTGCAACTCCGGCGGGACCGCGCCGCGGCCGAACTGCGGGAAATCTCGTCCAGTTTTGAACCAACTGTACGCCGCGACGGTATGAACGTACTGTGAGAGAATCGGAAATGGCGAGCGACGCGTACTGCATGGGCCGCCTGGTCAATGGCGACGGCGAGGCCGCGCGCGAGCTGATCGACCGGCATCGGCGTCCTCTCCTCGCCCTGCTTCGCAGAGCGCTCGGCCCCGTCCCGGAGGTCGATGACGCATTCCAGAATATCTGGATGCGTGTCGTGCGCTCGGCGGCCCGCTACGATCCGATCCAGAGGTTCGACCGATGGCTGTTCATGATCGCGTGGAACGTCGTGAAGGACGAATGGAAGCGCAGCGGCCGCGCCGGACAGGAACCGCTGTCTACAGATCTTCGTGATCTCCAAGCGGATGCCGAGGCGAGCGCCATCCGGAGTGCGGACGCCAGGAAGATCCGGATGGCCCTGCGGGAACTGCCGGAGAAGATGTCGGAGGTCGTTCTTCTGCGCTACTTCGAAGATCTGACGGAAGCGGAATGCGCGGACCAGCTCCGCGTGCCCGTCGGAACGGTCAAGAGCCGCGCGCATCACGCGCTGCTGCGTCTCAGAGAAATCCTCGAGGAGGAGCCCCATGGATCAACGGACTGAATGCTCGGCGGCACAGAGCGCGCTGCTGGAGTCGCTCGGATCGGACGCGCCGCTCGCCCAGGCTCACCGGCGGCATGTTCACGATTGCGAGATGTGCCGGAGATTGCTCGACCGTGCGCATTCCCTCGAAGAAGACCTCCGCTCCGGGATGCCGGGCGACGCGTCCGAAGCCGACAGCTCAGCGATCGAGGCCGAAGTGGTCGCAGTATCGGAGAAGCGGTTTCGCCGCCGTGTCGCGAGCGCTCTCCTGATCCTGGCGACGTACGCTGCGGCGCTGTCTCTCCTGCTCACGACCGGTGGTTCTCTGGCTCCGCCTCAGATCCTCGTGCTGTCGCTCGTCCTGACTCTCGCGGTCGTCGTCCCCGTGGCCGTCCTCGTCGCCGTTCGACGAGCGGTCCATTCCAGCCGGACCGTCCCGATCTACCGGCGCCTGGGCTCGCGATGGCAGCTGCTGGGAGTCTGCCGTGGAATCGCCGAACGGATGAACGTGCCGGTCGCCCTCGTGCGGGTGGCGTTCGTGTTCGTCTTTTTGTTCGAAGGTGCAGGCCTCGTTTTCTATCTGCTGCTCGGTCTGATTCTGCCGGTTCATCCGGCGGACCGACAGCACCTGCTCCGGTTCCGCATCGCGCGCCGGTTCCGCCGGACCGCGGTGAGTGAGCGGGGGTGAGTGGGGAAAGGACAGGACTGAGTACTACCGCTCAGGCGAGTTCCAGTCCATGCGAAGAGAAGTGGCGGAAATCGCGATCATGCGTGATCAGCGGAAGGCGATGATCGATACACGACTGCGCAATGAGAGTGTCGGCAAGATTCGCTTTGTGTCCCTTTTTGATCAGCCGCGCGCGAAGAACTCCGGCGCGATGCCAGAATCCGTCATGAAGTTCGAGCACGGGAAGGCTGCTGATGTCGTCGACCAGAGCTCGCGGCAGAGCGGGATCGCTCAGGGCTTCGCATACGACGGCTGGTGGGAGGCTCGCTCGCCCCTCGGCCATGGCTGCCCGAACAAGATCGACGTCCGGGCCGGATTCGCCGGCCAGGAAGCGGCGCAGCGAGCTGGTGTCGATGGCGATCAATCTTTTCGAAGCTCCTCAAGCGAGACCGACCACTTCACTTTGCCAGCCCAGCG
>JBGSYJ010000334.1:0-26126 GCA_041750915.1 Thermoanaerobaculia bacterium
CCACCTCCACGACGTCGTCCGACGCCGTGGACACCATCTCTGATTGCTCTTCGTCTTGCACCTTTATCTCCCTTCTCTTTCGTTCAGAGAGGGGGGAAAATTAGGTGATCGGATGGGGGGATTTTAGGAAGATCGCTGACAGCCACACAGGACGCAATCGAGCAGCTCGAAGGAGAACTGTCTGCGATCAACGAACGCATCACGAGGATTACGGATGCCCTCGACGAGCCGAACCGACACTACCAGCGGTACCAGGACGAGGAACGCACATGGAAGGCACAGCGAGAAGCGATCATCGGCACGCAAGACGACGTGGGCTCAATCACCGATTTGACACAACGCCTCGAAAACCTACAGACGACAGCAGCGGAGGAACTCACACGCTTACATCAAGAGCGCGCGCAGCTCAGCAGAACGATTCACGAACAGCAGCTCAGCAAAGCACGGTTCCAACGCAGCCTCTACGCCCGACTCCAAGAACAATTGCAGGATAACGAAACGCTAGCGCAAACCCTCCCGCTCGAATTCGATGCACGACTCACCGACACAGGACTGGCAGCAGTCATCAATGAAGCGATCAGTCACAGCGCAAAAGGAGCCTTCAGTGACGAGGAAACCGCCACAGAGCTCCTCCGGCAGACGAACGTGAACGACGCGGACGCACTCGCCGCGACCGTCGAGCGAATTATTGCGCTCCTCTACGATGGCGAGGACCTCGACAACGTCGAACGGCAGCTCAAGCACCGCAAGGCGGCAATAGGCCTCGATCAACTCTACAGCACGATCTACGGACTCACGTACCTCGAGCCCCGGTACAGCTTGCGGATCAAGGGACGCGAACTCACGCAACTCACGCCCGGGGAGCGCGGAAGCATCCTCCTCGTCTTCTATCTCCTAGCAGATAAAGACGACCGGCCCCTCATTATTGATCAGCCCGAGGAGAACCTCGACAACCAGTCACTGTATGAACTCGTTGTTCCCTGCATCGAGGCAGCAAAAGCGCGCCGCCAGATCATCATGGTCACGCACAATCCAAACCTGGCCGTCGTATGCGACGCCGAGCAAGTGATCTGGTGTCACATTGACAAGGAGAATAAGAACACCGTCACGTACGAAACCGGCAGCCTGGAACGACCCAGCATCAACACACATGTCGTCAACGTTCTCGAAGGCACATGGCCAGCATTCAACACACGCGCCGCGCGCTACCAGCCAGTGACATCGTAATCACGAGGCACGAAACAGCTCCTCGAAATCCGATTCGTTCGGGAAGAAGTGTCGCAGCCCTCCCTCGCCGAGAACGCCAGGGCGTAGCCTCACCCACATAACGAAGGAATGACGAGCGTAGACTGAACGTTCCGATGAGCACGTCGTGCACGAGAATGAAACGACGCAGCACGGCTGCGCTAACGAATGCGACGCAAACAACCACGGCTACAGCCCGACTGGCAGGCATTCGAGCGCCTCGTCGCCGGACTCCACGCAACCGAACCACGAGCACGAGTGACATCGAACGAGTTCATCGAGGGCCGGCAGTTCGACGTCACCATCCGCTTCATGTTCCAGGACTACACGTACCTCACGATCATTGAGTGCAGGCACCAGCGCGTGAAGGCCAGCGACGTTGAGGCATTCGTCACAAAAGCCCGCGACGCACACGCGGACAAAAGCGTCATCGTGTCGAGCAAAGGATTCCAACGCGGCGCGAAAAACGTCGCGGCACGACACGCCATCCTCCTCCACACCCTACGGCAGATCGACGACCTGCCGGAATGGGTCATCATCCGCGCCATCAGCCCGTTCATCAGCGTCACCGAGATCAGCGCGACCACAACCAGCGGCATATACGACTTCCCGCAGTGGAGCAACGAACTCACTTACGCCGTCACACACGCCACCCTCACCACACCAGGGAAACAGCAGAACGTCCACGATCTCCTCGAATCTCACCGCCAGGAGTGGGAGCCAACACTGCAGAAAGAACGCCCGCGACGCATCACGCTCCCGTGCGCGGCGACACTCCAGGTTCCCTACGAGGACCCCGTTCCGGTGACGAGCATCAGCTTTCGAGCGACCCTCACGACCGCCACCCAAGTCGAGACCGGCGGCATCGACGTCAACATCCTCACCCCCTCATACGAGTATCGCGATGCGATCCTCGGCACCGCACGCACCGTGACCAGCGCCGGCATTCCGCTCGGTTTCGACACCGCGATTGCAGCCGGAGCGTTCTACGAAGACCCGCACACCAATGTCTGCTTCTACATCGAATGCATCGACCTGGAGGGCTGGGCGACGATTCACCAAGTGGAGAGCTATCAACACGGACAACTCGTCCAGTGCACGTACCGCCAACGCCTTGAGCCTCCCTACACCGTCGTACCCGTAACCGACGAGAAGCGGCGTGCACGACTCCAGCGCATGCTCGCAGGCATGAAGGTCATGCCCGCGGTGCCCGTCCGTCCCGTACAGCCGAATGATGCGTGCCCTTGCGGTTCCGGAACACCGCTGCACGCTTGCCACGGCGTCGGGACACGAGCCGTCATGCTCTTTGAGACGGAACGGTCGAACTAGAAGTATCCGGGAACCTCAGCCGAGGCGGCGCTAGAACGCGAAGGTGCGAGGAGGCACAGCCGAATCAGTGCGCAGCGGCAACGACTCTCCTGTTCCACTAGGAGTAAAGCGCGGATTCAAGTCCCTGAGCGGAGTATCGCAAGCTGGCCGTTCCGGTGGACAATTAGGGGAATGCGTCGGTGGGCAACGAACATCAGCGGGGAACACACGATGGTCCTCTACCACCAGCCGGCACTCGGCCACCGGGAGACGACGTGCCACCTCTGCTTGCGTGAGACAGCCCTCACGTACGAACACATCCCCCCAAAGAAAGCGTTCAACGATTGCCGCAAGCTCTGGGAGCGATTCAACCCGCGCACGAAAGGCATCGGCCGAGACGGACAGCCCAAAGGACCAGCACAAACCCGCCACGAGATTTGGCAGGGAGGCTTCTACGTCCGCACCCTGTGCAAGGCGTGCAAGAACGCCACCGGCGGCACCTCTGCGCGCGCGTACGTCCAGTTCGTCAAAGCACTCGCCGAAGCACCACGACTCTTCGAGCCCGACGGGAAGCAACCGTGGTGCGCATCACTGGGGATGCGCTCCTCATCGCACGGCAGATCGCGGTGATGATCCTCGCCGTCGAGGACATCCGCTTCGCAAAAAAGCACGAGGACCTGCGACGCTTCGCCCGCGGCGACCTCGAGAGCGTCATCCCGCCCTTTCGGGTCCTTGGCTTCCTTGTCCCGCATCACGAGGCCGCCGGCACGGTCGTACGAGCACACGGGCGTATGGACATGTTCGCTCCAGGCTGCGGCGCGCGCTCGCAGGAGAGATATCTCTCTTCCCTTTCGGGTTCGTCTACGCATGGGAACTCCAGCCGAACTACCGCCCGCAGGAACTCGCGGACATCACGCACTGGTTCTCCCGCACCGCACCGTCAGAACGCCACCACACGTGGATGACCGACCCCGTCACGATCACCGTCCTCGACTCGCTCCACTGCACCTCGGCAAATCCGTCCGTCCGTCTCAGAGTGTTGCTTGAGGACCCTTTTCCTTATGCGAACGGTACGGAGCGTTGAGGATCTCGGAGCTCGGTAGCAAGCAGCGTACTCTTAAGGCAAGAAGAGCTTTTTGAGATGAGGTAAAATTCCGCAAATGAAGTCCCCTAGCCCCACCGAATTGGTTGATGAGCTCGTGACTCGAGCAGTCGCAACGCTAGACAGCATGGGTCATCGGAACAGCGACACTCAAGTCGAGCAAGTCGCCCGGGCGCTCGTGTTTCGAGACGGCAGCGGCTTGGTGCGCGTTCATGTATGCGACGAGCGGACGACAACCATTCGACTAGATTTTCGAAAGGCCTTAGCTAGCGCATTCTCGGTTGCTAGCGGCGTGGCTGGATACGACAAATCGCTACTGGTTGCTGCTCTAGCAATGGTCGTATTGATAATAGAGCTGAAGGGCATTAAGGGGCAACTAGATGATTCTCATGGCGAGATCCTAATTCTGCTCGCGGCTTCGGATGAAGGAAGATGTAACGTGACAAACCTTGCAGCATCGTTAGAGCACCTCAGCATATCAGTTGAAGGTGTAACGCAGCGTCTTCGAGAACTCGCAATCTTGGGGATTGTAAGTCTGGACAACGATGAGGCTTATCTTACAGAACTTGTGGTCGTTAAATACAAATCTTTAAGGGTCTTTCGCAGGCGCGAATGAAAGTTATGCGGCGACTCTCTACAGAGCTCCTCGATCGCTATATAGCCGCGAATGATGGAACAAAAACGGCATTGGACCTTGGTAACGTCGACTATGTCACAGCACCAGCCCTTTCAAACTTTCTCGCATACTTGTTCTCGTGTTCGATGGATGGAAACATCAGAGTCTTTACTCCGCCCAAGCGGGATACCATTCTGTGGCGCTATCTCATTAAAATGAGGTTCTTCACCCTCGCGGCGCACCCACACCATCCAGCATTTGAAAATGCAGACGAGTTTGCGCTCGTCGAAGCGCAAACTCTCCCGCGGCTGAACCGTTATATGGAACGCCTCCCTTTCCTTCCGTTCATGAGAGTAGTGGACTCTACGCAGTCTGCATGGGAGTTCGAACAAGAATGCCGTTATTTTCTAAGCAAACTCCTTGACGTGTTTCGGGCTTCCCTCAAGGGCTACTACGGCTACTCGGAAAATCTGACAAACCGTTTTTGGGAGCCGAACTGGGAGATTGCCTCGAATATCTTCGAACACAGCGGTTCGTGGGGATGGGCGGCAATACAGGGCGTACGTAAAGGAATTACCATATCCTATGCTGACCTTGGAATGGGGATGAGGAAGTCCCTCGCGCGCCGAAACTCAGGCGAAACTCCAAACGACGCTAGCGCAATCCAAGCGGCTTTTCAGTACGGAGTAACTAGACATGCTGAAGGCCGGGGTACTGGACTGCCCGATACACTTACTTTCGTTCGAAAGTCGGGAGGCTTCGTGGAGTGTCGATCGGGTACCGCCTGCCTCACATTCCTGCCGTCGGATCGCACGTCGGTGAGACGCATCACGCCCTCGCGCGGCGTCCAATTGTCATTGTGGCTTCCGCGCGTAATCGAACTATGAGGGACGGATTGCTCACGGAGTTCAGTCTCTCAAATGCAATCAAGATCAGCATGTTGGTAGGGGATCTTTTGGGCGAGAAGGTTTTCTTCGCTATCGAGGAGATCCTTAGAAAGTCTTCCATCCAGCGGCCGGCCTTGAACCTCGACCTAGTTGGCGCCCGCGCCGTTGACTACAAATTCGTATGGGCGCTATTGCCTAAAATTTTCGAGGCGAAGAGCGCTTGGGGTCTAACGAGCGTCGCGATTACCTGTGAGTTCGACAAAGACAATTACCAGATTCGCAAGGGACTTGTCTACAAGGGCGATAGGGAGATGCCGGAGGAGTCGGATTGGGACTCGGTGTCCGCTGGACTCGGGAGATTTCTTCTCCTGCGCGACCCAGCGCTCAAACGCGTACAGTATGTCGGGACAGTGGAAGATGCTCTTTTAAACGCGCTTTCATTGATCAATGAGCGTCCTTCGGTCACAGCGTTGGATCTCGTAAAGTTCGGTTGGACTGCCGCAAAAGCAGTTGATGTACTGCAAACCCTGGCAGGTCGGGGCCATGTCGTCGCGGCAGGTGGACAAGACGGCGGGGAAATCTCATACGTGGGGCTGCAATGCTTAATAGGAGGGGGAAATGGTGCTACAAAAGTCAGCATTAGCGTCGACGCCTAGTAGGCGCGTCGGTGAAGTTGCCGATGGGATTTACCGTGAATTGGGTGAGGTTCTGCGAGGGCGAATCAGCCCAAGCGCGCTCGAAGGCTGGATCACGCAGTTGTACGCTGTGGAGCCACTCGTTCCCATAATGGGAACAGTAGCGACCACGTCGCCAAGTCGCTTACGAAACGCGTCAATCGACCTAAGTCGACGAATGGTCGTATGGGAGAAAACCGCAGCGCGCCGACTATATCGTATTCGCCGTGCCCTCGAACTCGTTAGGGGGACGACGGAACCTCGGGAGGTGCAGATTATAAGATTGAGGCTCCTGGCACAGCGTGTTGCGATCGATTGTTCACGAGTCGATGCCGCAGCAGTTCGAAGCCTGAAGCGCACACCAAGCGCCCAATAGAATGGACGTCCTCCGGTATGCCTGCGTCCAGCTGCTCGAGCGATTGGTGCGTGCAGAGAGGTATGTCACTGTATCCCACTTGGATATAGGCACGTCGAGTGACAGGATCGTGGCTGCCTTCCGCGGTCGCATTGATGCTTTGAGGGCCGGTGTGTTAGAAGCGGCGGCTACGCTGGGCAGTCCTTTGTCCAGAGAAGAGTGGGGAAGTGTCGGCAGAACCATTGGTAGGCTTTTTAACAATTTCGACGAACTCCATCTGAGACTCGCGTATATCCACGGACGTTGGACGACGCCGGAGATCGAAGTCTTTGTTCGGTCTGTCTTTGAAGATATTGCCCAAACACTAAAGGTGACGGCTGCGGTTAGCGTCGTGCCTTCGGACAAGTACGTTTTCGAGGAGTTCGATCTTGATCTTTTCCTGCGACCGGATCCAGAGAGCACGCCGCGCGGAACACCGACGCTATTTCTCCCGAAGATCGAAGTCGACAATCCGCTTCATTGGTGTTCTCTCGTTCATGAGTTCGCTCATACGCTTGTCCGCCGGTCAGCCCATTCGGAACATTCCACAGTGATGGACAGTTGGCGTGTCGAAGCATTCTGCGACCAAGTAGCGTTACAGATCTTGGGCCCGAGTTATGTCGCATCGTTTGTTGATTACATGCTAGCGACAGCGGCATCTGAGTTCCTAGAGGAATCGAGCGAAACTCACCCAGATCCGCGGTTGAGGGTGACTTCGATGGTGCAGACGCTGGAAACCGATGAGGTCCGATCACTCTTGTCCTGCGTTGAACCGAACCAAGGAATGCCGAACCTAGACAGATTCTTCTATCAATTGTTCGAAGATCGCTGCGAGTTCGAGCGCCAACACTTAGGGAGCGGGTTTAAGACGGACGATCGTCCAGATATTGACGTGCGTGAGTTCCGCAGAACTGCAGTGGATCGCGCGAAGGAATTAGTTCCGGAGTCTTTGCGAATCGCAACCTACTTTGAGCCGTCGAAGTTCAAATTTCTTCAGGAGCGATTGGAGCGAGGCATACCAATAGGAACCTATCACGAAAATCCTCTATCACAAGTGAAAGCTAGGGGGCTTGAAGAATTGGGCGCTATCCGGGACGTCATGAATGAGAACGGAGATCCGAATACCGTTGCGGAACGTCTGGATACGCTTCGTGCTTTTGTTACGGAGCATCCGACGACGGCCGGCGAGATCTTGACGGCGGGCTGGCTGTACAAGATAGACTCCATCTACGCTCCGATGATTGAAGGCATCGCTACGTTAAGTGAGCAGCGGATTGAAGAGTTTCGAGAGAAGATCTTTCGGTTAGACGACATTCTTAGATCATCGATCGAGACATCGTATCTCGGAAAGTTGTTTGTTGATGTTCTCGGAAAAGTGAAAATGCATGACGAGCGATCTACAGCAGCACATTGACAACATATCAGCAGTATTAAACGAGCAAGATCTCGTTCGGCGCCTTCTTTCAGGCGAACTCGTAATAACGCCGATACTCGACGCTCGCAGACAGATCGGTCCTACCTCAATCGATATACGCCTTGGCTTCGATTTTGACGTATTCAATATAACGAAACGCACGCATCTGGATCCCTTGGCCGATAAGGACAATCTTCGTGCGGTTGTACGCGAGTACACCTCAAAGGTGCACGTTCCCCCGATGGGCCAGTTTATTCTTCACCCTGGCGAGTTCGTTCTGGCTTCAACCTTGGAGTACTTCGTTTTACCCAGCACACTAGCAGCTAGACTAGAAGGGAGAAGTACGTGGGGTCGTTTAGGTCTCCAAGTGCACTCCACCGCCGGATTCGTAGACCCAGGTTTTGAAGGCATTCTAACTTTCGAGTTGCAGAACATGGGAAAGGGGCCGCTCACGCTATTCCCTGGCGTGCGAATAGCGCAGATATGTTTCTTTACCACCGCTGCAACCGCGATTCCCTATACACGCAAGGAGGGCGCCAAATATCATCGGCGGCTTAGTAGCGCGGGCAGCATGTTTCACGAGGATCCAGAGTTTGACGCCATCCGAAACTACCATCTAAGGGTCGCGGAGGGGCAGACACGTTTTCCAGGTGATGATTCATAGCGCAACGCTCGAGAGCGGACATCGCGGGTCGAAGTTGCGACCCTCGGCGCGCTCACATGCCGCGCAGTCTCACAGTCTCGCTGGCTTTCCGCGGGTCACATCCTAAGTTGACCCCAACTTTACCTATTTCGAAGACATCCGCTTCGCCAGAAAACACGATGACCTGCGACGCTTCGCCCGCGGCGACCTCGAGAGCGTCATCCCGCCCTTCCGCGTCCTTGCGTTCCTTGTCCCGCGTCACGAGGCCGCCGGCACGAGTGTGCGCACACGGGCGTATGGACTACGCTCCAGGCTGTGGCGCGCTCGCGGGCGAGATCTCGCTCTTTCCCTTCGGCTTCGCCTACGCATGGGAACTCCAGCCGAATTACCGACGGCAGGAACTCGCGGACATCACGCACTGGGTCTCCCGCACCGCACCATCGGAACGCCACCACACATGGATGACCGCCCCCGTCACCATCACCGTCCTCGACTCGCTCCACTGCACGCTCGGCAACCCACGCTTCGGACCACAAATCGACACACTCCCCGAACCCGGAGCATGACACACCACGATCCCGTCAGCGTCCTCCTGGTCTTCCCCTCCCAGATGCGCTATCGACGGCGATCGCGAAGTAAGGAAAACGGGGTTCGCGCAACACCAGGGGAGAGGACCAGTGCCACACGGCGGGCACGACTGCTCGTTGTTTGGCGTAAAGGTAAGTTGCGTCTGGGAAAGGAGCTTCACTTTGCCGATCAGTGCCTCGGAAACGCTCGACCACGCACTGATCAATGCTCCTACCTCCGACGGTGGACGCTGCTCGCAAAGCCCATGGCGTCGCTACTCCGAAAGCTGGAGCAAGGAGTATTTGGGTTTTGTCGTGCTTCCGCCAGACGTCTTCACTCCCGCCGCTATCGCAGGTCTGCGCAGCCTTGGATCTGCAAGTCCCCAAAGATTAGCCCGGCAGCGCCTCTCGAAGAAGGTTACGACATCATCATCAGCATCAATCTCCACACCGTCACCTAAAGGTCATGCGCGACATCGACTAGGGTCGAACTAGATGCAGAGTCTCGAGTTTGAAACGCGGTCGCGAGCAGTGATGCGCGAAGTACTGTCGCGAAAAGACGAAATCGGGGCCCGGCTCTTGCGGCAGGTCAATGCATATCTGAAGGAATGCTTCAAGGGCCAGTCAGCGCCCCACGTCAGCGAGCTCGCCATTACCCTTGGCTGCTCCGTGAGTACCCTCTCGCGGAGATTCCGCTCAAGAGTCGGTGTAAACCTCTCTGACTACTTCAAAGACCAGCAGGTCGCCTGCGCGCAACGACTGCTTCGGTACAAGCGTTTCAATGTTGATCGCATCGTAAAACAGGCCGGTTTCGGCACGCGCAGAACTTTCTATCGTGCCTTCAAGCGTCGCACCGGAATTACTCCGTCCGAGTACCGAAGACGCGTCCTTCCCCCGAGCGCGACATGATCGCTCGCTGGGAAGCGCGATTCAGTATGCGAATCGACAACCTTGGGCAGCCCTGCTTCGAGATTCAAATAATGTCACTATCTACGGGGCCGATCATCGGTTACCGTGCATAGAACTTCGGCACTGTTCTATCTAACCATGACCCTTTCCCAGACCCAGAATCTCACAACCCGCGTCAGCGCAGCGGATTAGCGGACGCTACTATTCGGAGGAGTTCTTAAGTGGATATTCGTTCTCAAGTAGTCGCTTCAGAAAATTCAAGATCAATCAACCGGACGAGCCTAGGAGTTGGATTATGCATGTTGTTGATTACTCTGTTCAGCACTCTGCCCGCTTATGGAAGTGAAGGTAAAGTCATCAGAGCCCCGGAGCCGGTGCCCGGTCAATATCTCGTCGTGCTAAAGGATGTGGCGAGGGCTAACGTGCCGGACGTCGCCGTGCAGATGGCACGAGGCCATAACGGTAAGGTTCGAAAAATAATGAATAACACTGCATCGATTTTCTCTGTTGAGCTGACCGATCCGGAGGCACTGAGGCTAAGCAGACACCCCTTGGTGCTGAGCGTTGAAGAGGTCGCCTACGTTCGTGTTTCTGGAGGTATTAACCTTCCAGCAGGAGCGGGCACTACGCCTACGTCGGGTGTACTTTGGAATCTCGACCGTATTGACCAGACGAGTCCTACTCCCAATCTTCGATACAACTACTGTGAGAGAGCAGCGGGAGTAATCGCGTACGTCGTGGATACAGGTGTTCTCAGAACCCATTCTGAGTTCCTTCGCCCTGACGGGACCTCACGTGTAAAGGCGGGGGTCTGTAAGTCGATGGACTGCAACGGGTGGGAACCCGGAGATCCATGCTCAACCGAACTTAGCAGCTTAGTTGCGGGCCATGGTACCGCCGTAGCATCTGTGCTGGGAGGCAAGAATATTGGCGCTGCTCCAAACGTGAGCCTAGTTCCCATAAGGGTTACGTCGTGCACTGCAAACGGGTTCAGCACGACTGAGAATATTTGCTGGGGCCTGGATTGGATTCGTAGTTCGGCAAACCCCGATCGAAATCATCGACCGGCCCTCATCAACATGAGCGTTTACGCGAATGCGATTCAAGACAACACCGACCAGGGACTTGTGTATAGAGACCCCTATGTGACCGCGATGGAGCATGTGATCGACGGCCTGTTGACAGACGGTCCAGGCTGGACAGGAATTCCAGTTGTTGTCTCAGCGAATAACAATAACTCAGGCAACAGCCAGACATCTCCGGCCCGGATGGCGTATCGAAACGCACCCAATTTTCAAAGTAACAGCAACGTGATCTCCGTCGGGGGCACTGAGCTTCGGGTCGATCCAGATGGCGTCCTACGTGACAAGCGATGGGTGTGCAACGTCGCCCGCGACGGAGCTTGCGACCCAATATCCAATGGACATATCACCTCTCCGGTACAAGGTTCTAACTACGGAAACACTGTCGATATTTGGGCGCCGGCGCACAATATCCAGAGCGCACACTCAGATGGAGGGTTTCGGCAGACGCTGCGATCCGGCACATCATTTGCCGCGCCTCTCGTAGCGGGAGTAGCTGCGCGCATACTTCAAGTCATGCCCGCCCTGTCCCCAGTGGAGGTGTACCAGCAACTGATCTGGTCTTCTTCGAACATGCTCGATCCCTTAAACCCGATTACAGCAATTGATCCGAACAACTGGAACAGCAGAGTGATTCATCGAGCTGCCGGGCCGGTCTGCTATCCGGAGTATCCATAGGATGACTATGAATTCTCATCGGTTGCGAACGCTCGTTTTAGCGTCGGGTTTTACGCTCATCGCGATGGCATCTTACGCGCAGGTGCCGCCCCCCGAGGTTCAATCAACTCGGCTCCTTCTTCCGGTCGTTCTCCAGCCTGGTGCGAGTGGCGCGTTCGGCGCGTTCTGGCAAACGGAGCTGTGGGTCCGCAACGGGGCCCCGAATTCGGTGTACATCTTTCCTTTTTACGATGGATGTCAGTTGCCGACCGGCTGCGGGTTCCTCGAACCCACTCCATCCGGGTCAACTTTTCAGCCCCAGTCGGTGACCTGGGCAGGAAAGGGCGCAATCCAGGGCACGTTCCTACATGTGGAGAAGGGATTCGAGGACCAGGTCAGCGTTCAGCTTCGAGTTCGTGATCTCAACGATGAGGAGCAGGGGTTCGGCACGGAGTTGCCCGTTGTTTCGGAGGAGGAGTTCAGAACCGATCGCAACGTCCTTCTGGATCTGCCGGTTCGACCGGGTTACCGAACGACGCTCAGAGCGTACAGCCTTGATCCGGTTATAGATCCCTCAGTCGTTGTGCGGGTCTACGGCCTTTCCGAGGACTGGCGGCTTCCGATCCCGAACGTACCTCTGCCGCAGCTTTTGAGCGAACAGACACACGAACTCCTGATTTCCCCTCCTGGTATCCGCAAGTTTGTGCCTGACTATCTACAACTCGAGGTGGATCAGGCAGCTTTCGCGCCGTGGCGACGCGTCATGCTAGAGATCATTCCAGCCACCGAGGGAATGAGGATCTGGTCGTTCGCCAGCGTCACGAACAACATCACCCAGGAGATTACGACGATCACTCCTTACCCGAGGACCGTTCGAGGCGAGTGAGGATCGCTAAAAGACGAACTCTGTTGCCAAGGACAGAATCCTCTCGCCACTGCGTGTTCCGTTCTCATGACCCAAAAGGGCACCTAGGTTCGAATCCTCGGTGCCGCGCGCGATTCACGGCAAAGCCAGTCACTCAGTTAGAAAGGCGGGCCTCACGGCCCGCCTTTGATGCTTTCACGTGTTACCGCAATCGGTGAATCATTTTCAACGGATCTCAATCCGTAGAGAGCAACTCACTTAACGCTTTAGAAGTTGTCGCGCTGATCTATCTCGCCATCCTCACCTCCTGTCTCCTGTGAGGATGCCGAGGTAACGACCAACCCTCGGTATGAGTGGTTCAGCGTGTGAACAAGAACTTTCACGAGCGTGCCCCTGTCGGAGGAACCACATGGTCCCCCAAGAAGCGGTGGGCGGCTCCTTACAATCGCGGACGTCCGCAGCGAACCTGGAGGACGAATCAGTAATGTTGCTCAAGCTAGCTGACACGCTTCTGCCTCAAGCCTGGCCTCCATTTCTCTGAAACTCTACTTCCGTTGTTAGACTCAGCAACTATTTCTCCCCGTGCGTCATAATCCCTCGATCATGAAACGGTCATTCATCGTCTCACTCTGGCTCGCATATCTGGCGTGGGGAGTCGCATATTCTTTGATGGCGCCCATGTGGGATGGGTTTGATGAGCCTTTCCATCTGGCGTATGTCGAGTTCGTAGCTGCTCATGGCCGTCCTCCAGGGTTCGACGAGCCCAGCCTGCCCGCGCACTACCTGACGATCAATCGAGAGCTGCCGAGTATGGTCGGCTATGGCGCGCCGACCTTCGTCGAGTGGGCAGCGATGGGAGAGAATGAGCGTCTCGTTCATCGCCGCGCCGCGAGCGTATGGAAGCCAGCAGGAGCAGATGGCATTGCGAGCTACGCAGGCGAGAATTACGAGCGACAACAGGGGCCGCTATTCTATTTCGTTGCGGCTCCAATGAGTCTCCTGTTCCGCGATGTGAGCTTGCCGCTCCTCGTCGTGATCATGCGAATCCTCTGCGTACTGATCTCTTCCGCAGTCATCCCGATAGGGGCGCTCCTGATTGCACGATCAGTGACGCCGTCTGCCGTTTACGTCGGACTCCCCATACTCGCGCTGATGCCGAATACGGTATCGTACGTCTTTAGAATTTCGAATGAGGCTTTGGTCTGGCCACTTCTCGCGCTGGCCACGCTTCTTATCGTTGGGATTGCTGAATCGCCTTCGAGGAAGCGCCTCGCCGGACTCGGCATCGTTCTGGTCCTTGGAATCTACACGAAGCTGACTCTGGTTCCGCTGATTCCGATCGCGTGCCTTGCATTGCTACTTGCGTGGCGAGAACTTCGCAGAAAGAACCTTCTCGGTCCGGCTTTGCTTTCGGTGGTTGCCGTTCCAGCGGTCGCACTTTCGGTACTCATGTGGTGGAATTGGTCTGCCAGCGGCTCGGTCACCGGACTCGTCGAAGCGGTCGGCTCCCAGGAAGCCGGGCCGGTCGAATATCTTCGTGCACTCTTCGCGCCGCGTCTTCTCGAGGTAATTCCCCCACTGATCCGAAACCATCTCTGGGCTGGCGGCTGGGGGTTCGTACAGCCCGCAAAACTTCTATACCAGATTGCATTCGTAATAATCGGGGGCCTGGGAGTTTTTCTAATGCTCCGGATAGCCAGAAGGGGGTCTGCATGCGCTTCGCCGGCCCGCAGCCTCGTGCTTCCCCTCAGCATCACGATCATTTTCACGCTGGCCATGGTCTGGCACATTGCATCGTTCACGGTCGCTGCCCAACATGACGCACGGTTCGCCGGAATCGGCGCGGAGGGCTGGTACTTCGACGCGATCAGACCAGTGCAGGCGGTCATTTACTCGTGGGTTTTGTGTGCAGCCAGCGTCATTTCCTATCGCGTCGTCGTTGTGCATCTGCTGATCCTGGCCCTTGGGAACATTGCGCTGACGTTCGGCCTGATGGCATCTCGATGGGCCGGAGGCGAGCTTCGTGGACTCGGTGATCTGGCGATTGCTGCCCCATTGGCCATCTCACCGTGGGCACTGCTGGCGCTGGCAGTCCTCTTCATGGCAGCTGTCCTATCAGCATCTGTCGCGGCGCGTGATCCGAGGCTTGAAGGATGAATTGTGAGTACGCAGTAGACAGGAGCTTCCGCAACATTTAGGAGGCGCCGAGTTGAGATCAACGGCCTGATAGCGGGCGAACTGCGATACCTCGCGGTTGTTGCGGGTACTTGTGTCGGCGATCTTCTTAAAATCCCCCCATCCGATCACCTAATTTTTCCCCTCTCTGATCAAGAGAGAAGGGAGATAAAGGTGCAAGTCGAAGAGTAATCGGAGATGGTGTCCACGGCGTCCGAGGGCGTCGTGGAGGTGGATTGGTCAGTGATGGGATGGGGCAACGATTCGTCAGCTGCGCTCGCGCGGGATGGCGAAAAAGGCGATCGCGCGCGAGTTGGGGTTGGACATCAAGACGGTTCGCAAGTGGCTCGCGACGGAGTCCGCAGGGCAGGGGTGAAACCGGCGCTTCGACAGCTGTAAGGGCGATCGACCAGCGGAAAAGCGGCGCCAAGCCTGGAAGATCTTACTTCTCCGCTACCGTAAAGTAGAAATCGCAGACCTGACCCTACTTCTCGGGCCCGATTCCAAGCTTTCACTAGCAATCGTCTTAGGCTCTTCAAGAGCGCGCGATCAGGCCGGCAGCAACATGACGTGATTGTATTCGCGTTCTGAGGGCCGTTCGTGTCGCGTAGTGACAAGAAAAGTCTCGGCACTGAGCCAGCCAGTATAGGGATAGCCCCGACTAGTAATTGCGAAGCAGAAAGAGATGCATAGACACTGTCGACGGTCCGAGACTATCATCTGCCTTCCACACAACCAGAGGAGCTTTGTACCGATGCGGGTGCTTTCAGGTGTGCAGCCTACCGGTGACCTTCACCTCGGCAATTACTTCGGCGCGATCCGGAACTGGGTGCGTTTGCAAGAAGAGCACGAGTGTTTCTATTGTGTTGTCGACCTGCACGCGATGACCATGCCGTATGCAGCGGAAACACTTCGAATCAACAGCTCGGGGATGATTCTCGATCTTCTTGCCTGCGGGGTCGACCCGGAACGATCACTGCTGTTCCAGCAAAGCCAGGTACCTGAACATGCTGAGCTTGCCTGGATACTTAATTGCGTTACTCCCTTCGGAGATCTTGAGCGGATGACGCAGTTCAAAGAGAAAAGGGATCAGATCCGCGAAAAGGATGTTGAGGTATACGTCAGCGCGGGCCTCTTCACATATCTGGTCCTGCAGGCTGCAGACATCATGATATATCGGGCTCAAGGCGTGCCAGTCGGAAAGGATCAACAGCAGCACCTCGAACTGGCGCGCGAGATTGCCCGCCGCTTCAATCGTGTGTTCGGCGAGCTCTTTCCTGAGCCGGAGCCCATGTGGTCCGAGGCGCCAAAGATCATGTCTCTCGCCGAGCCGAACAGCAAGATGAGCAAGAGTCTCGGGGCAAGACACTATATTTCGATCTACGAAGATCCAGACGCGCTCCGTAGGAAAGTGATGAGCGCGGTGACGGATAGCGGTTCCGGAGGAATCAGTCCGGGCGTGGAGAATCTCCTGACGCTACTGAGTGCGGCGGGCCAGGCCGACGTCGCTGCGGAAATGACCGCTGCACATCGGAAGGGCTTGTTGCGATACAGCGATCTGAAATCGCGCGTGGTGGATGCTCTCATCGAGGTGACGAACACATTTCGGGAGCGTCGCGCAGCACTTGAATCCCAACGGGCCGCTATTATGGATCGCGCTTGGGATCACGCGTTGAAGGCGCGGAAGGAGGCCCGCGTCACCCTTGAACGCGCACGCGAGCTCACCGGTCTGCCGTTGCACGTGGAGGTGTCGTGATGCGTCTCGTCTCGGGAGTCCAGCCTGTCTCAGCTCTTCATCTCGGCCACTACCTGGGCGCCTTGCGCGACCAGGTGTCAGCTCAGAATGACAACGATTGCTACTATTTCGTCGCCGACTATCATGCGCTTACGAACGTTCGCTCGGATCCGCGCGTCCTGCAAGAAGAAGTCCTTCATGTTGCCACGGCGTACCTGGCCTGCGGGCTGGATCCCGATATCTCTGCGCTCTACCGCCAATCCGACGTTCCAGAAGTTGGTGAGCTCTACTGGATTCTTACAACCATGACGCCCCTTGGTCTGCTCGATCGCGCGACTTCCTTCAAGTCGGCGCGCGTTCGAAGTCAGTCTGTTGATGCGGGTCTGTACATGTATCCCGTGTTGCAGGCGGCGGATGTTCTTCTGCTCGGCGGTGAGGAAGTGCCGGTCGGCCAGGATCAACTTCAGCACATCGAGATCTGTCGCGACATCGCGCGGCGGTTTAACAGCCGGTACGGCGACGTACTCACGATTCCTGTGCCGCGACTGACAAGCAGGCCGTTCGTTCCAGGAACTAATGGCGAAAAAATGAGCAGAATCCACAGCAACACCATCGATCTCTTCGCTACGGACGACGCGATCCGAGCTCGGGTGAACCAGATCGACACGGACAGCATCTCTGCGGATGCGCCGAAAGTGGCCGATACGAACACGGTTTACTATCTCTACAAACTGATCGCGAGCGAAAGCGACGCTGCGCGGCTCGCCGACCGCTTCACAGCCGGCGTTCGGTACAGCGAGGCGAAGGCCACGCTTGCAGATGCGCTAATCGAGCTCACGCGCGACCTTCGCGAGCGCTATGACGAATTGTCACGAGATCGATCCTACGTGCTGTCGGTTCTAGGACGTGGTGCCGAACGTGCACGCACGCTCGCGGTGCAACGCATGGACGCTGTTCGTCGAGCCTGTGGCTTCGGAACACCGGAGACTACGGCATGACCAAGCAGCCAGCGCGGACGCTCTCCTACAGCGACTACATTAACGACTTCGGCATCGTCGAGGCTTTGCGGATTCCGCAGCCGCCGCCACTAGGCCAGACGGAAGAGACCTGGCCCGTATGGGTCGATAGCCGCGAGAAAAAAAAGCGCCGTCAAACTGGGGTGGTCTGGAGTCCCGGCGAACCTTGGCCCTCCGAGCCGCCGTGGGTCCACGAGGAAGTCCTCTTCATCCGCACGCATCAGGCGTTTGAAGTCTGGTTTGCTGTCGTCCTACACGAAGTTGGCGCCGTCATACGAATGGCGGAGCAGTATGCCGCCGTTGAGAACCGGATCATCGAACCGTTGAGTCTGCTCGACCGTGGCAACGAGTCGGCACAGTTCGCAGTTCATCGATTTCCGCGTCTCGCGGAGACCGCCGCGCGTTTCCGCAGCGGTTTCATCCGCGATCGGATCTTGCTCATCCCGTCGCCGGGACGGCACTCCGTGCAGAAGCCTGCTCTGCCAAACGTTCCTAAGGACGTGCTGCGCCAGTGGGCGGCGATGCTGCGGCGGGCTACGGCGGCGCTCTTAGTCTGTGTTCCATTCTTCGACGTGCTTGCAACGATGACCCCTAGGCAATTCCTGCAGTTCCGCGGTCGGCTGAACCCAGCTTCGGGCTTTGGCTCGACGCAGTTTCGCGAAATAGAGATTCTGCTAGGCCTTCGCGAGGTGACCAAGAACCGGCTGCAACCGCAGGGAGGGACTAAGAAGGCGCCGGACGGTACACCGATGCCGGAACCAATGCTTTACCCTGGTTCCGACACTCCCCCTGATCAGCAGCGACTTGCGTTTGCGATTCATCATCGCCAGGCGGACTGGAAGAAATTGACCTACCGGTACAATGCACCGTCAGTTCGCGACGTTGTCTATCATCTGCTGAGCGGAAACGTGTTTAAGTGGGACAGTGTCCATGACCGCGAACGGGCGCTCGATGACTTCGCCGTCCAGAACGTCATGGAGGCTCTCTCCCGCATGGATAAGTCACCTAACATCGACGAAGCATTCGTTGGTTCTTTCATAGACGATCTCGGCGAAGTGATGTCGCACAGGGAGACGATCGTCGCGGCGATGCTCGCTTCTCACAAAGAGAGCAATGAGAGCCCTATGGTGGACTTCCTAGACGCCGCGATGGAGCTGGATTCGGCGCTGCTACGATGGCGAGATCGACACATACGCTTCGTCGAGTCTATGATCGGAAAGCGCCCGGGCACGGGTGGCACGGGTGTGAACTATCTCCGGGAGACGACTGACGTCGCGCGAGCCGCGGCCTTTACGCATTCCGTGCCATGCCTATGGCAAGCCCGAAGTCTTGTTCAACTCCTTCAACAACGCAGCGCATGATGTGCTGAGAGCGGCCCGGACTTCAAGAAGCGGGAAGCTACACTGGTTAGATCCTTTCGCGAGTCATACGGGACCGTCGCTGGATCCTGCACGCGTGGGTTCTCATGACGAATCACTACCACCTTCTCGGTGGAAACGCCGGAGGTCGGCCTCTCGCGCGGAATCAAGAGCCTGAATCAGGAGTATGCCGAAGGGTTCAATTGACGGTACGCCCGAGTCGGACATCTGTTTCAGGGACGCTTCAAAGGGATTCTCGTCGAGCGAGAAAGCCATCTGCTCGAGCTTCTCCGCTACTTCGTTCTCAATCCCGTCCGGTGTCACGCTGTGGCGTTTGCGGCGATTATCCGGGGAGTCACTACCGCGCGAGCGGCAGGACTGGGAGACGTTCCAGCGTGGCTGGAGATCGACTGGACGCTCCAGCAGTTCGCGGCTGCCAGCAGACCTGCGGCTCACGAGGCGTACCGGCGATTTGTCGCCGATGGCCAGGCGCCTCGAACAACCCGTGGGAATCGCGTCGTCCAGCAGATCTATCTCGGAGGCCTGGAGTTCCGCGAGCGGATGGTGCGGCTGGTGAACCTGCGTGTTCGCAGCCGGGAGCATCCGAGGCGGAACGCCAGCCCGCCATGCCGACTCTCGACGCCCTGATCACATCTGTGGCTGAATGCTTCGAGGTTCCACCCGAGTCGATGGAGAAGAAGTCCGGAGCAGACGCAAGGAAGGTGCTGGCACAGATCGCTCTGCACGACGCGGGACGGACGAGGGGCTTCATTCGCTGAGTGGATAGGTGTGAGCGACTGGGCAGTTTCGAAGATGCGACGGGCTGGGTGTGAGCTCTATCTGCGCGATCTGCAGTACCGCGCGAGGGTGAATGAGCTTGAAGGAAAAGTTAAGTTGATGTTCCAGATCGGACCCACCTTCCTCCCGCAAATCGGCACTCTGGCCCAAACTAGGAACATGCCACTGCACGACCCACTTAATCCAACCCCGCCGGCGTCGTACTCACTTTCCCAGTGCAACCCTTCGCGCCGATCAATTCCTGAGGCAGTCGCCTCCGTATGGACGAGTGCCGATTCTGACTAAGGGGGGCGAATCATTGAGTCGGGTAAGGGTTTTCCGTTTCCCGCAACCCCAGTCTTTGTCAGGGGTGAAGAACGTGTTCAGATTGATTGATTGGTTTGGCCACATCCGCGTGCATGCAGCACCCATTCACGCCCGAATCACGGCCACTGTCTCGTCTCACTCCTTCTCTTCGGCATCGTGGGAGTCATCGGGTATGCAACCCTCAATAATGAAGGGACGCGATACGGTAGCGTGAGCCTTGCGCTGCTAATAGCAGGATCATGCTTTCTCGGAAGTGGGGTTCTCGGTTTTCTCTTCGATGTGCCAGGCATCCTTCAACAAGCTGATGCGGGCGAGGGAATCAGGTGTCAAGTGAATACGAGTTGGAGCGCGCCAGCGTATGGTTGTCAGCGATGATCATTGGGGCCACGCTCATCGAATTGGGAGAAATGCCCAAGCTCGTCTCCTCGCTGAACGCGTACGCGGCTCCTGCGTGGGGAGCGAAACTCCGCACACGAGTAGTCGTCGGTGCCACGCTAACTATTTCGGGTTCACCGGTCTTTCTTCGGTTATTTCAACACGCGCCTGCACTTGACGGGCGTTATGGTAAGCGACCGGCAGTTTACGGTTAGAGGAACGTGCAATGGATGACGTTGAGGAACTCCGAGCGCAGACCTGGTGGAGCTTGGCACACAAGCTGTTTCTCATTAGCCTTGCCATCATTGCCTTTAGCGTCATGGGCTGGCTCGGCACACTGCAGCGGCACCGCGAAGCCCCCAGCGTGAATCCTGACAAAGCGGTGGCGATCGTCAACAACGCCTTGGCGAACGACGCGAAGAACGCCGGCAGTGCAACGAAAACGGCATGGAAGCCGGACCGCGTCGCCTTTAGCTCGCGGGAACACATGACGCAGGTCCTCCAGGATGTCGCGGAGCGTGACATCTGGAGGGAATTTATGGGCGCTGCCCGACCGCACATCATTCGACTGGAGGAACTTGCCGCCCAGCGAGACACGCAGAAGGCAGCTGCACCGACCCAGGGCGAGCGCGATGATTACGCGCGCCTCGCCGAATTCCTTGCGAAGCAGGAGGCGTTTACACGAACGCGTATTGCTGCTACTAGGCAGGCGATCGCCGTAGAGGTGATGCAGGGAAAGTACCTCACCAGGAGCGATGGTTGGGACACCTCGATTTTCAATCCGAAGAGCCCCTTCTACGTCCTCTTTGAGATCGCGTGGTACGCATGCCTTCTCATCGGCATCCTCGCGATCTCCTATCTCGTCGTCACGCTGCTCACGGCCCTCCCGATCACTGAAGCTGAAACATTCTGGACGAAACGCATCGGGGACATACTCGAGCGTGCCGGAATACGCGCGGCAAGTATTGCCACGCCGCTACTCGGCACCGCGCTTGCGGTCGGGGTCGTTGCCAGCGTGGCACAAGCGACCGTACCCGGTGGTTACGCAAGCGATCGACGCACGACCCTTACGCACCACGAGCATGCCACAACGATACGCCTTGGCGATACAGCCATTGACGCAAGGCAGTTTCAGGAACTGCGCACCGACATCCACACGATGCGCACCGACATCCGCACGATGCTCCTCACGGCAGGGCGGCAGGACGGCGGGACTCCCACACGGACGCCAACGCCCACAACAACGCCCGATGCAACCCTCGAGGAGGTTAGGCAACTCGCAAAAATCATAACGGACGAGCAGCGCAAAGCTGCGGAACGGTTCCAAGCGGTGACCACGCGTCTCACAGAGACAAAGGCACACATCGACTCGTCGACCGGTCAGCTCACCAACGCTCTAGGCACGACGGACAGAAACATCAGAGAGCATGTCGTGGACGAGCGCAATATTCTCGAGAAGGAACTCATGGCGGCACGACGTGACATCGACGAACACTTCGCGCGCGATGACAACGCTCGTAGCGCACTCCTGGCTCAGTCAGCGGATGCAGACCTGCGAAACTATTGGGCACGGACTCTGTGGTTTGGGCGTTACGCGATCGGTCCAGGCACCATCCCGATCTTCACCGCGTACCTGCGTGAGAAAGCAGGCGCAACTGAGGCCGAACTCGAAGCGGTGAGAGCAGCCCTTGCGGGCATCGGATCAGAACCGCGCTCACGAGCAGGGTTTGAGCAGCGCCTTGAGAAAGCCATCGAAACTGTCAAAAACCCGCGGGCTGCGACCATGCTGAAAACATACCGACGCATCCTCATCGACCTATCAGGATTACGCCGTGACTAATGAGAGCGCGCGAATGAGACCACTTGTGAAAGGCAAACGAGCAGCCGCCGTTATCGAAATCCTCCAAATCGGCTGTGCCCTCACCTTCGGACTGGCGGTGCTCGTTGGCTTACGCGGCGAACCACCTCGGACGCGCTTGCTCGCCGTTCCGCTTCTACTGGCGAGTGCCGCGACAGGTTGGTACTCGGTGAAGTACGCCATCGCACACCACCAAGCCATACGCAGGGGACGCCAACAGGCTCGCGTGCGGGTAACGCGAGAACGCCTGGCAACGATGCGCGCCATCGGGATTCCTGAAGATGTCTTGCAGGTGCTCCAGGACCTTACCGAGAACAGTGAACTCACTGGGAGAGATCTCGAGAAACTGTTGCGAGAACGAATCGGCGAACCGCGGACCGTCGAGTACCTCGATACGATCATCGAACACGCCCGCTACGAGCCATCAACGAACGACGATCGACAGGAGCCCAGCACGCCATCGGCGCCCCCGCCCGTCACCTGAGAAAAGACTGATCCGCATATTCTGCACGCCCCGAGGCCGCAGGAACCGCCCCAGTCCCCACACCTGTGAGAGGCTTAACTGCGGGGATGCGCCTCGGAAGTGCCGAGGCTGCAGCAGCGATCCGGAGGAAGCTCTCGCCCCGTCGGCGGATTCATGTCGCGAATCACGTCGGGAGCGCTCATTGTGGCACTGCTGGTGATTCTCATCTTCGTTTCGCTCTCCCAGCCAGACCTACGGTGCAACGGGAACGTTGGCAGTTCTGTTGAAGTCCTTTGGAGCCTGGTTCGAGAAAAAATCGTGATGTCCACGACCTGAATTGTTCTCAACAGGAAGGTGGAGGCCGCTCCGTGACGTCAACGGGATTTCCAGGTGTCACGCAAGTCCGTTCGTATTTCTGGAAGAAGGTAAGGGTTTGCCTCCTGCGATCACTCCTCGGTAAGGAACACTCTCAAGGAGCACTTTCGACAGACGTGTAAGGAGATCTGCGTGGCAAAGAAACTCGTGATCTGCTGTGATGGTACGTGGAACCGTGTGGATCAGGAAAGCGACGGCAAACCCTGTCCGACCAATGTCGTGAAGCTCGCGTATCGCGTGGCGAAGCGCGATGCGGACCACACGCCGCAGCTCATTTACTATGATCAGGGTGTTGGCACCGGTAACTTCCTCGACAAGTACTCGGGTGGTGCCTTGGGAAATGGCCTGGATGACAACGTATGGGACGCGTACCGATTTCTGATCGCTAATTACGAACTGGGCGATCAACTCTTCCTCTTCGGGTTCAGCAGGGGGGCGTTTACCGCGAGGAGCATCGTCGGCATGATCAGAAAGTGCGGCATTTTGGATCGTCTCGTCGTCGAAAAGTATAAAGCGGCCCTTAACCTCTATCGCAGCACGGATCATCCGGACGACGCCATATGCGAAGAGTTCCGCTCGAACAACAGCATTGGAAAAGACACCCGGATTCCTGTGCAGATGATTGGCGTGTGGGACACCGTCGGCGCCCTGGGCATCCCCGTACGGGGGCTGCGTGGGCTGACGGCTGATAAGTACGAGTTTCACGATACAGAGCTCAGTAGCACTGTGAAGCATGCGTACCATGCACTCGCGATCGACGAGCGGCGCGCCCCGTTTGCGCCGGCACTCTGGGATGGGAAAAAGAAGGACGGACAGATCCTGGAACAGGTCTGGTTCGCAGGCGTCCACACCGATGTGGGAGGAGGATATCCCGAGACCGGACTCTCGGATATCACGCTCGACTGGATGATCAAGAAAGCTACGGCCGCCGGGCTCGCATTTGATCAGAACGTGATGGACAAGCATCCACTCAACCCGGATCTAACTCTAAAAGAGCACAATTCTAAGAAAGGGCTTTACGCGCTGACCAAAGGAATCGACCGAGTCATCGGACGGCGCAGCAAGACCACTAAGACTGGCGCGCCGGGATCAGTGGATGATACCCAGTCTCTCCATGCGTCTGTCGGCGAACGATGGCAAAGGACCGACTGGCGGCCTCCGGAGCTGCGCGCTTTTCTGAAGCGCAAAGGCGATCCTCTCGGCGACATGCCCTGAAACCGTGCTGTTAGGCGGCACTCAAACCAGGATCGCACATCGAAACCCACGGCGGCGTGAGTCTCTTTTGGGCCCAGCTTGAAGTTAGGCGGGGTTAAGTTGGGGTCACCCATTAGCAGGCATTGTCAATATGGGCGGGCGAATCCCATGCGGCGTTTAGCCGCTGCTAATCGATGGCGTCTCCAGTGACGTCTGAGTCAGCAGTCCCGTTGTCTCGTTCGTGCGGCGTCGGATCGTAAAGAGCCGCGCCAGTCACCCATCAGGATCAAGGCTGCAGCCGGCGGTCAGGCCGGCGTGGCCCCTGACGCATTTCGCGTCCCAGAAACGCAGCGGTAAAACGAGCGCGTGTCCAATTGGAAGGTGCACAAGATCTGTGGCTCACCGGTGAACCGGCGTCCAACCCCTGGTGGCTCGCGCGCTCGTCGCGGACATCATAACGCCACATCTTCCTGGCCGGTACAGCCTCCAATCACATCTAGTGGTTTTACCACCCCAAGTCCTGGCTGACGGTACCGACCAAGCTGTCAAACGAATACTTTCTTCGGCTCGAAGCGGGTCCCTTCACGGAGCACGTGGAACGAGGCGCGTGCGAGCTTGTGAGCCAGTGCCTTGGTCGCGACAATGGAGTTCGTCTTCGCCGCCTTCCGGTCGTAGAAGCGCTTCGCCTCAGGATAGAAACGGACAGCAAAGTGCGCCGCTTCGACGAAGGCCCAGGCGAGGTATCTGTTGCCGTTCTTTGCGTTGTTGTCGGCTTTCTTCTTGCCGTTCGACAACCGCCGGGCCTCGACACATCGCGCATAGGAGACAAAGTCCCCAACAGTCGCGAAACGGGACATGTCGCCGGCCTCGTACATGATCACGAGCGAGAGGATAGAGCCGACTCCCCAGACGGTCCCAAGCAGCTTGAACTCCTCTCGCAGCTTTGCTCTCTTCAGCACAGCCTTTTCCAGAATGGTGATCTGCTCGCTGAGTGCTCCGATCACGTTCAGAGTACTCGTCATGGCAAGCGCGAGATCGTCGTTGTCGTAGAGCTCGTGGACTTGCGCTGCCGTGAGCTTCTTTACTTCATTTGCTGTGATTTTCGTTCCCCGGTTCCTTTGCTCGAGGTTCTGTATGCTCAGCACGTTCGCCGTGCGCTGCTGGACGAGCCTCGCGCGCTTGCGCAGAAGGCCACGCACAGCTCGTTCCTTGCGAGGATGGATGTACCCAGTGGGCAGAATGCCTAGCCGCATCATGTGCGCAAGCCACCATGCGTCGTACTGATCGTCCGAGTGTTTGAGGCCTTCGTATTGCTGGATCGCTGAGGTGTTCACCAGCATGGCGCGAAAGTCATGCGCGATCAGTCCATCGACGAGCCAATACCAGTTGAAAGTCGACTCGACAGCGACGGCGTGCAGTCCATTCCGAAACGGCTCGAGCTCATGGATCACCGCTTCGATCCTGTTTGGCAGCTTTCGCTGTTTGAGAATCCTGTCCTTCTCGTCGATGACAGTCAGAACGCCGTTGTTGGAGTGAAGGTCGATTGCAGCGTAATACTTTTGCATCGCAGGCTCCTTTCGTCGACGATGCTATGCCCTAACATTGCGACGCTCCGTGCCTGCTACAATGCGTATCACATCTGGACGGGCTGTTGCCCAAATGCATGCCATAGGTACTCATTATCGTGATATAATAGTGTGACTAATTAAGGAGTCACGGCGATGATGGGTCGCGAGAAGCCTCGGCAGCCCTCCCTGTTCTATCACCGTGTGAATCTCGGACAGCGGGTGCGTCAGAACCATCTGCTGCGGAAGATCGACGCGACGATCGACTTCGACTTCATTTACGGCGAAGTCGCGCATACATACGGAAGCAACGGCAACGAGTCGATTCCGCCGCCGGTGATCCTGAGGCTCATGTTGCTGCTCGTGCTCTACAACGTGCGCAGTGAACGCGAGCTGATGGACACACTTCCGGAGCGGATCGACTGGCTCTGGTTTGTCGGACTCGATCTCGACTCGGAGATCCCGAACCACAGCGTGCTGAGTAAGGCTCGCGCGCGATGGGGCGTCGAGGCCTTCCGAGCGCTGTTCGAGAGAACCGTTCGGGAC
>JBGSYJ010000335.1:0-1716 GCA_041750915.1 Thermoanaerobaculia bacterium
CGCTCGACGAGATCAGGATCGAAGAGCGGAAGCGCCCGCGGCCCGCGTTGAAGGATCGTCACCTTCGCGCCGGCGCGAATCGCGACGTGCGCGAACTCGAAGGAGATGAATCCGCCGCCGACGAAGACGATCCGCCGCGGAAGCTCTTCGAGCTCGAGGAACTGCGTGCTCGAAGTCATGAGCTCGTCTCCCGGAATTCCGAGCGGGACAGGCTTCGCCCCGCTCGCAATGAGAACATGCTTGCCTTCGAGGCTCTGGCCGGCAACCTCGAGTGTGGTGGGTCCGGTGAAGCGCGCTTTTCCATGAAAGACGGCGATACCGGCCTTTACAAAGCCTTCTTCCTTTCGTTCGGGCACCTGAACGATCATGGAGCGCTTGAAGCGCATCAGCTCGGGCCATTCGATGTGCAGGCCCTCCTGACGCACTCCCTTTCCCGACAGACGGGCTGACCACTCAATCGCCTCGGCGTTTCCGACGAGAACCTTCTTCGGGTCGCATCCGCGGAGCGCACAGGTTCCGCCGAAGGGCAATTCGTCAATGATCGCGACCGACCAGCCGGCATGCCGGCATCGCGTCGCCACGGCCGTCGCGGCTGTGCCGGTCCCGATCACGACGAGGTCAAAGCTCTGAATGTCCATATCTCCTCCTACGATGATTTCAGCACTGTGGCGAGCGCTTTTGCGACGCGATCCAGACGGTCGTCGGAATTGCCAGGCATGCATGAGTTCACGCAGGCCCGCATCTCGGTTTCGATCAGCCCCGCTGCTACCTGATTCAGTGCGGCCTTCACCGCTGCAATCTGCAGAAGGATCTCGTCAGCGCAGCGATGGTCGATCACCATCTGCCGCACGCTGCGGACGTGCCCCTCGGCCCGCGCCAGGCGGTCGGCGAGTGCCTTCTGCGCCTCGGGCGTCAGATACTCTTCAGTCGATCGAGCTGCTTTCCGTCTTGCTGCCATGGCGGTCTCCTATGAAGTGGTCGGACAGAGCATTGATGAGAGACGGCGTTCTACTTTTGCGATGTCGCCGAGGCAACAGGAACCTTTCGGGTTCCTGAGCTCGCACGCGCAGTGGCCCGCCGCAACTTCCGCCGTGATCGAGGGGGTCGCGGTGCTGGCACCCATCCGCTCGATCTCTTCGTGGATCGACGTCTCCGAGTAGCCGAAGCAGTAACAGACCGGGATCGCGTCGTTGTCCGGGTGCTTCGCATGCACCGGAACAGCCAGATCGGACTCGCGGAACACAACGGCTGCGGCGTTGTCGAAGTACACCACAGCGCAGTGTGCGTTCGCACAGTAGCGAGGATCTGGCGGCACGCCTCGCCGAAACGCATCCGAGGTCAGGAGCGCTTTCAGCGTGATCGCATCGACGAGGGAACCCTTCGAACCACAAATGGGACAGATTGCGCCCGGCGACTCGGAAGTCGTCGTCGAGCAGCCGGCTTGTGTGCAGTCTGAGCTCATCGCAGCCCCCTCATTCCTCGACGACCTTCGCCTTGTACGTCGGGAGCTTCTCCTCGACGCCACGAGCAATGTTTTCAGGAGTGACTTTCGCCGGTTCGTAGGTGACGACGGCGCTCTTCGACTTGTACGAAACGGTCGCGGCCTTCACGCCGTCAACTCGGGTCAGTACGCGCCTGACCGCCGTTGCGCAGGAGCCGCAGGTCATCCCTTCGATGTGCAGAGTCGCCACTTTCTCGGTGGCGGTGGACGCTGCT
>JBGSYJ010000336.1:0-14335 GCA_041750915.1 Thermoanaerobaculia bacterium
TATTGATTGACTGCATCCGGCTCTTGAAACGCCCTTGCCACCTCGCGGGCGATCGCGTCGAGACAGACCCGAGGCCATTCCCGCCTTCCTTCATGCACGAAGTCTCGATAGAGATTGGTGCTTCCGTCGAAGTGCTGAAGCACCCATTTCGCGTCGAGCCAGTGAGGCGCGGGGACGATGCCCGCTGTGGCGGGATAGCTGCTCCACTTCCACTCGCCCGGATCGGCGACGAGCCCGCAGCGAACGGGGTTCAGAACGATGTAGCGAAGAAGCTCGACAAGATGCGCCGGCCGCTCTGGCGGAATGCTCTTGAAGCGCCCCTGCATCAGATGGCCGACCCGGCTGTGGCGCCAGTTGAACCACTCTGCATACCGCTGGTTGAGGCTTTTCATGCCGGCCGAGAGCGTCGGATCGGGTGTCTCGGCGAGCAGGTGATAATGGTTCGGCATCAGGACGTACGCGTAGAGCCGCCAGCGGTGTTGAATGACAACATCCGCGAGAAGGGTCATGAACTTGTGGCGATCATCATCGTCGCGATAGATCTCGCGGCGGTCGTTACCGCGGCTGATGAGATGCCAGATCGCACCGGAATAGTCCAGTCGGCGAGCTCGAGGCATAGCGGGATCGAGGAGAGAAAATCTGGACAGGTGGGACGCCGAGGGTAACACGAAACCGCGGACAACCCGCAACATGGTGCGTAGGGGTCTGACCCCACTGGTGCGCGCTATCTTCCGCCCGTTACCTGTTCGATTTCCTTCTTGATGACGCGCGCCTCGCTCTCGATCTTCGTCAGCTTACCCGCGAACTTTTCGATCTTCTCCGACTCGGTCGCGAAAAAGCGCTCGTAGGGCTGAAAAGCTTCCGCGATGTGTGAGGTCATCCTTCCGATTTCGGCAGTCGATTCTCGGGTGAGCGCTTCCTTCAGCTGCGCCCGGAGTGTCTCGATCTTCTTCCGGAACTCGTCCTTTGCCTTGCTCCTCTTGTAAGGAAGGATCAGGAAACTGCTGACGAGCAGCATCGTGGCGGCGGTCAACCCCGTCACGTCGATCGCAACGCTGCTGAAGATTGTCGTCACGAGGTAGCCGAGTCCGAGGGCGCCGGCTCCAAGGCCGAAAGACTGGAAGACAGCCTGCATGGCGGAGTCGATCAGGTGGCGGCTCTCGACTCCAACATCGTAGGTCTGCATGCGACGATCGGCTTCACTCTTGATCCTGCTGTAGATCTCGTCGCGGTTGTACGCGAATTCCTTACCGACCTTGCCGATCAGTTCTCCACTCAGGGATTCGATGTCGCTGCGGCGGTGGAACTCCTCGACGGTGTCGCGCCAGAGTCTCATGTTCGATTTCACGAGCCAGTCGACCGATTCCTGAATGGTGCGATCGACCGAGCTTTCCCAGTCGTGGAACACCTGCCGCTCGAACTCTTCGCGGAACTTTGCAGCATCGCGCAGAAGCATGATGTGACCGATGCGAATGTAACGATCGAGAAAGTCGACACCGCGCCGCTCCATCTCCATCATCAGGTTGTCGATGCGCGCGATGAACTGGACGAAGTTCGACCGGAGGTCGCTCTCTGCCTGCGTCAACTGTCCTGTGATCTTCTCGATCTTCCGGATGTCGACAGTGAGAATCTCCCGGCGGGCTTCGATCCGCTCGAGCTGCATCGTGGTCAGACTCATCAGCGTGTCGAGCGGTGCGAGCAGCTTGATCCGGACTCGCTCCTTCTCCGAGAGCACCTTGAAGATGTAGTCCTCGAATGCTTCGAAACGGCTGCTGGTCCATTCCCGCGGGGTCGCCTTGCCGAGCTTGGAAGCCAGCGCCGGCTTGGACGCGACCGGGTAAATGACCGGTTCGAATTTGAACATCGTGACGATGTTCTGCCGGAGGTAGGCGATGACCTGATCGATCTCCGCTTCACTCTTCGTGTCGATCTTGTTCAGCACGAAGACGATCTTCTTTCCCCATTCGGAGATGTATTGAAGGAACGCACGCTCGGATTCCGAAAGGGGACGGTCAATCGACGTGACAAAGAGCACCAGGTCCGCACGCGGAATGAAATCGTGCGTCAGCTCCTGATGCATGCGGACGATCGAGTTCGTTCCTGGTGTATCTACGAGCGTGATCGAGCGCAGGAAATCCACGGGATACGACTGCTCGACGAGAAACTCCGAGACTTTCGTTTCCTCGGCATCTTCACCGTAGCGGAGAATCGAGATCCGGTCGTCGACCGGAATCGGTCCCTCGGTGCGGAGCTCGGCGCCGAAAAGGGCGTTGATCAGGGACGACTTGCCGGCATTGAACTCGCCGACGATCACGATGGTGAAGAGCCCGTCGAGGCCCGCCAGCAGATCCTCGACCCGCCGCCGCTCGTCCTGCTGTTCGTTCTCCAGCACTTCGCGAAGCTCGACGAGCAGTTCGCGCTCTCTCCGGAGCAGGCCATGGACCCTGGGGTCGACGACCGAATCGAACAGTGCAGCCACGAGGAATCACTCTAGCAGAAGCGAGGCCAGCGGCGGAGAGAGCGGCTGGAGCAGGGTGGCATTCTGAGAAGTTGTGAATCCCGAAGTGTCATCCCGAGCTCTGAGCGTGCGAAGACCCTTACCACAGGCTGTATCGCAAGGTTTTAGGGGATCCTTCGCTGCGCTCAGGATGACACGTCGTGCCCTGCACAGACGGCGCGCGGTCCCTCTTCTTCGCCGGCGCGCCCTGGACGGGCCGAACGAATCGCTCCACGGCTGCCCGGTCAGCACCGCTGCCAAAGCGAACCTGCCGGCCCTCGGTGACGATCGTTCCATCGGCACCGTTCTCCTTCCATCTCTCCCGTAGTGCCGCCGCGAATTCACCGGCGTCGGCCTCCGTCGCCCAGCCGCTCTCTCCCAGAACCGTCAGCCCGCCTCCGGATCGCTTTCTGACTTCGACTTCGTCCGACTCCCAACCCGAGGCGGCGTCCTCGCCGAGGAGAAACTTCCAGTGAAAGGCGCCAAGAGTCGTTTCGAGCAACGGGCCAGCTTCGCCCGACCCTGCCTTTCCCTTCTGGATCACCCGCTGCTTGCCGGCCTGGTAAATCTCCGGGTTCAGAATCTCCAGCGTTGATCGCGGAGGATCGGCGTGAAGGGCGTCGAGCGCTTTCCAGCCGCCCTTCTTGTAGTGATGGACGACGAACCGAAGCCCGTCGATGTAGGGGAAGCTCAGCGACTCGACGAAATATGGAGGGGTTCCTTCGGGGATGTCGGGGTTCTGCGCGGCGGCGGCGATGAGCAACGGGAGGAACGAGTCGTCCCGGACGATGGCATCGAAGTCGAGGCCCATGCTGTCGTAGAGACCCGCCATCATTACGAGCGTCGCTTCCCCTTCCAGCAGAGCCTGGTACGCCATCGCGGCATCCCAGTTGAGGCGAACGGCCTCGAGCTCGGGGCCTATGTTGAAGCGCTGATCCTGGAGGGCGTGAACGAGCTCATGGATCTCGATCGCCTCCTCCGGAACGCCCGACGGCTCCCCTTCCGGTGCATCGATCGCGTAGTAGACATGGGTCCGAGGATCATAGAAAGCGAGCGCCTGAACCTCGTAGAGAGCAAAGAGGCGATCGATGGGATCTTTCGTTTCGTCGATCAGGTGAAGCGCCCGCAGAATCTCGGCGTACTCTTCGACCCCGTAAGGGAGATCGGCGTCGATCTGCGCCTGCAGAAAGGCCCGGAGGTCCGATCTCGCGATGGTTTTACGGGTCACGGGGCGCTCGAATTCGAGCTGGCGGATCCGCTCGACTGTCCGTTCGGGCTGGTCGGCACCGAGAGGGACAACGAGAATCAGGCAGGCAAAGAGCGACGCGATCGTCCGGTGGCTGAACATGGCAGAGTCAACAGGACCGCCTTCCCCCCGGATTCCTCGCTTGATGCCGAAGTATGCATACCGTAGAATGCCCGTCACTTTGAACACTGAAGCTGATTCCGAGCGCATAGAGATCACGATCAGCAGTCGCTTCGAGAACATCGAGCTCGTACAGGTGATCGCAGAACACCTATGCGAGAACGCCGGTCTCGATGACGACGGCTCGCATTGGATCGGGATGGCTGTTCGCGAAGGAGTTGCAAACGCGATCAAGCATGGGAACAAGCTGGACATCAGAAAGAAAGTCTTCGCGACGTTCGATCTGTCCGGCGAGGCTCTTGCGATCCGGATTGCCGACGAGGGAGAGGGTTTCGACCCCGGAAGCGTCAGCGATCCGCTCAACCCTCAGAACCTGATGAAGACCAGCGGACGCGGTATTTTCTACATGAAGACCTTCATGGATGAAGTCGAATATGTATTCACTCCCGGCGGCGGAACGGAACTGACCATGACCAAACAGTTCAAGCCGCCGACGGACTGATCAGACGCACACAACCAGAGACAGAGCGGCGCGAGAGAGGCCGCGACGGTACGGACTAAGGAGAATCAGATGAAAGTCAGCGCACGCAATGTGGATGGAGTGGAGATCATCACGCTTCAGGGAAAGATCACCATCGGTGCCGGCGATTCGCAGCTCCGCGAAGTGATCACCGATTCGCTGAGCAATGATAAGCAGAACATCCTGCTGGACATGCAGGGGGTCACTACCCTCGACTCGTCCGGAATCGGTGAGCTCGTCGGGGCCTACACAACCGTGACGAACCGTGGAGGAAAGCTCAAGCTTCTCCACCTTCCGCCAAAGGTCACCGATCTGCTCCAGGTTACCCAGCTCATCACCGTGTTCGAGGTGTATGAGAACGAGCCTGAGGCGATCAAGAGCTTCTAACCCCCAACCACCCAGTTGTGAGTTGTGAGTTCTGAGTTGTGAGTTCCCACCCTCCCGGGGGTGGGAGTCGAGTCTCACAACTCGGGTGGGCGGGAACTCACAACTCAGAACCCACAACTCAGAACCGGCGGACGGTGGGTGGGCGGGAACTCACAACTCAGAACTCAGAACTCACAACCGGTCGGGAGATGGCTCAGTTCCTCCCCCTTCGTGGCGGAGTGGTGGTCCGCTGGGGCCGGCCCCAGGTGATCGGGACGCTGTTGGTCGTCACCGACTCGATGTTCTCCACCCAGACCGGGAAGAGCTCTCCGGCAAGCTTGGGATCCTGGACACCTGCGGGCGGGCCGATGAGCATCGAGAACGGGCGGATGTCGCGCAGAAAGTTCACCCTGACACGAAGGCTCCGAGGATAGTTCGAGAGCTCTTCACCGCGGTCTGCTATGAGAAAGTTCATCCGCGCCCCCGTCGAGAAGCTCTTTTTCTCTCCAGGCCCGATCACCTCGAGACGCGGCAGTCGCGGTGTTCCCGGAACCTCGGCACCCACACGGACGGTGATCGTGCCGCTCTCCGAATCGAGATCGGCCGTCGCCGCCCCTTCCGCAAACGCAATCGGCTCGGTACGGAAGTTGTGGATCTCGTAGTTGATCGTGACGATACCGCCCGGACTTACCGACCTTCCGAACATCTGCGCGTCGACACGGACGTCGCTCTCGCGTCCCAGCAATCTGCGCGGCTCATCTTGATCCACTGAGCCGGTTGCGCAACCGGCAGCCACCAGCATGAAAACCAGAAACGCCTTCGCCTTCATGAGAACCCCCGTGGGTGAAGAATTCAGAATTAATCGATCTTCAACACTGCAAGAAACGCTTCCTGAGGAATCTCCACCTTCCCGACCCGCTTCATCCGCTTCTTGCCTTCCTTCTGCTTTTCGAGAAGCTTCCGCTTGCGGGTGATGTCGCCGCCGTAGCACTTCGCGAGCACGTTCTTCCGCATCGCCTTTACTGTCTCCCGCGCAATGATGCGATTGCCGATCGCGGCCTGGAGCGCAACCTCGAACATCTGGCGCGGAATGAACTCCTTCATCTTCTCGACCAGCAGCTTGCCGCGGGCAAAGGCCTTGTCGCGATGCACGATGAGCGAGAGCGCATCGAGCGGCTCGCCGTTGATCATGATGTCCATCTTGACAAGATCGCTCGCTCGATAGCCCAGCAACTGATAGTCGAGTGACGCATACCCCTTCGAGATCGACTTCAGCTTGTCGAAAAAGTCGAGCACCACTTCGTTGAGCGGCATGTCATACACGATCAGCACGCGGTTGGCCGAGACATACTCGAGCTTCTTCTGCTGGCCACGACGGTCCGTCGCGAGCGCCAGAATCGGTCCGACGAACTCGTCCCGCGTCATGATCGTTGCCTCGATGAAGGGCTCTTCGATCGATGAAATGCTGGCCGGGTCAGGCATCTTCTGCGGGTTGTCGATCTCCAGCACCTCACCCTGTGTCGTCGTCATCCGGTAACGGACACCTGGTGCCGAGGTGATGAGCTCGAGGTTGAACTCCCGCTCGAGCCGCTCCTGAATGATCTCCATGTGGAGCAGCCCCAGAAAGCCACAGCGGAATCCGAATCCCAGCGCAGTGGACGCTTCCGGCTCGTAGCTGAACGACGAATCATTCAACTTGAGCTTTCCTACCGCATCGCGAAGATTCTCGTAATCGTCGGTGCTGATGGGAAAGAGGCCCGCAAACACCATCGGCTTGACTTCCATGAAGCCGGGCAGCGGTTCGACGACCACATGATCGACCGTAACCGTGTCCCCGATCTTCGCCTGAACGATGTCCTTGATGTTGCCGGAGATGAACCCGACCTCGCCTACTCCGAGGCGATCGACTTCCTGAGGCTTCGGTGCAAAGAGGCCCAGGGTCGTGACTTCGTACACCCTCCCGGTGGAGAGAAACTTGATTCTCGTCCCCTTGCGGATCTCTCCGTCGACGATGCGCACGAGAATCATCACCCCTCTGTAGGGGTCGTACCAGGAATCGAACAGGAGCGCGCGAAGGGGAGCCGACGGATCGCCGGTCGGAGCCGGGATCCGCTTGACGATCGCCTCGAGGATCTCCTCGACCCCCAGGCCTGACTTCGCTGAAGCCGGCAGGGCGTCATGCGCGTCGAGGCCTATGACCTGCTCGATCTGTTCCCGGACGCGGTCGGGCTCGGCAGAGGGGAGATCGACCTTGTTGATCACCGTGATGATGTCGAGATTGTTCTCGATCGCGAGATAGCTGTTCGCAAGGGTCTGCGCCTCGACGCCCTGCGTGGCATCGACCACGAGGATGGCGCCCTCGCAGGCCGCAAGGCTGCGGCTGACCTCGTAACTGAAATCGACGTGCCCGGGAGTGTCGATGAGGTTGAACGTGTAGGTCTCGCCGTCGGAAGCCTTGTACTTCAGGGTCACCGAGCGAGCCTTGATCGTGATCCCGCGCTCCCTCTCGAGGTCCATGCTGTCGAGCATCTGAGCCTCCATCTCGCGGGCCTCGACGGCGCCTGTGCGCTCGAGGATGCGATCGGAAAGCGTCGTCTTCCCATGGTCGATATGGGCGATGATCGAGAAGTTGCGGATGAGTTTCTGGTCTGGCATTCGGGGGAGTAGTCAGGAGTCAGGAGTCAGTAGTCAGTAGCCCGCCGCCCCGATGGATGGGAACGGCGGCGCACCATCTAACACGAATTGTCGGCGATGTCATCCTGGTGAGAGGGCTAGAAGTAGACAGTACACAGTAGACAGGAGACAGGAGCCCACCCTCCCCTTCCGCATGTGATGATCCCGGAGAGGGCTCATGACTCGCACTTGGCCCGGACGGTTAGCTCCCAGTTTTGAGGGGAAGGGCGCTACTGTCTCCTGTCTACTGTGTACTGTCTACTCCTCTTGACGAATCCCCTCCCCCCGGCGACCATGAGGGCGGCCCGATGGGAAACCTCTCTCCAGTCGTTCGGTACAGCCGCCGCGTAGAGGCAGAGGTCGCCCGCGCTCATCTCGAATCTGCCGGTCTCGAGTGTGAAGTTCTCGAACGGGACGGAGGGCTCACAGAAGTCCTGGTGCCCTCCGTGGATGCGTCGATGGCTACGCGAATCCTCGGAATGGACCGCAGGGCCGGCGATCGCACGGCGGGCCGGGCGGAGGGACGCCAGAGCCTGGCGTGCCCCGGATGCCGTGGCCGGAACGTCCGCGGTCAGGGCCGGATTTTCTGGACTCTGCTGGCCGTCCTGCTTGCCGCCATGGTTCCCGTCGCCTTCTTCACTCCGTACGCGACCCTTGTAGCAAGCTCGATCGCCAGCGTTCTGGTGCTCGCGGCAGTCGACCTCATCTGCAAGGACTGGAAGTGCCTGCGGTGCGGAAAGCGCTGGCGGACAAAGTAGTCAGGAACTCTCGAACCCTTCACCGCTCAATGACGCCGCGTACTTGAGCACTTCGATGTAGTCCGCCCCCGGATTGTCGTGAAGTGCGGCGGTGAACATCTGCGAGATCAGCGCGAGCATCGGCGTGGAGAGATGCTGCTCATGCGCCATGGAAGCCGCGATCCGGATGTCCTTGTCATGCAGCGCGAGCTTGAACACGAGCGGCCACTTTCCTTCGATGACGCGCGATGGCAGCAGGCTTTCCGAAACGAACGATCGACCACTTCCGGCGTTGACGACTTCCAGCACCGTCTCCGGATCGATGCCGAACTTCCGGGCGAGCACGAGACATTCGCCCGCGATCCAGAGATGGGTTCCCAGCATCACGTTGTTGATCGCCTTGATGGCGTGCCCTGAGCCGACATCGCCGACATGGACGACTTTTGCCGCGAACGATTCGACGATCGCTTCCATCTCCCGGAAGTTCTCTTCGCTGCCTCCCGCCATCACGGTGAGGGTTCCTTTCGCTGCACCCGGCGTTCCACCGGTCACCGGCGCATCGACGAATCGAACTCCTTTTCCGGCAAGCCGCGCAGAGGTTCTCCGGCTCGCCACGGGATCACCGCTCGTGCAGTCGATCCACAGCGTGCCCTCGCCGAGTTTCTCGAGCATCACGTCGACGATTTCATCCACCTCCTGGCCCGTTGGAAGAATCGTGATCATCACGGAAGCCTCCGCGCACTCCTCCAGCGTCGCCGCCGGCCGCGTTCCAAATTCGGCCGCGTGCCGTTGTGCGACCTCGGCTGTTCTGTTCCAGACGGTGACCTCATGCTTCCCGGCGAGGTGCCCCGCCATCGGGTAGCCCATCGCCCCGAGTCCGATGAATGAGATTTTCATTTGTTGTGGCTCCGGTGTCTTTGCGGTTGGAGATCGCAGCCTATCGGACAGACTCGATCGAATACAAGGGGAGTGCTACTCTCCACGGTCATGAGTGAATTCAAGACATCGATACAGACTTCCTATGGGTTTTCAGGAGATGCCATCGACCTCGGGCACGCGCTCGAGGATGGCACGCCTCTGGGAGACCTGCCGATCCGGATCCCGTTGCGGATGATGAACCGTCACGGGCTGATCGCCGGTTCGACGGGAACGGGCAAGACGCGGACTCTGCAGCTGCTGGCCGAGGGACTCTCGCGGCACGGCGTACCGTCGTTCGTGGCGGACGTCAAAGGGGACCTTGCGGGGATCTCCGAGGAAGGTCCTGTGAGCGAACGGCTGCTCGCGCGCGTGTCGAGCGTCGGAGGAACCTTCCAGCCTCAGGCTTTCCCCGTTGAATTCTTCAGTCTGTCGGGCGTGAATGGCACGCAGATCCGCGCGACGGTTTCTTCGTTCGGACCGGTGTTGCTGGGAAAGGTGCTCGATCTCAGCGATACACAGCGGAGCGTGCTCGCCATGGTGTTCAAGTACTGCGACGATCGCGCGCTCCCGCTTCTCGACTTCAAAGATCTGCGCGACGTGCTCCTGTACCTCGGCGATCAGGGCAAAGGCGAACTGAAAGCCTACGGCGCGATGTCGACCGCAACCATGGGAGTACTCATCCGGAAGATGGTCGAACTGGAGCAGCAGGGCGCCGGACGCTTCTTCGGTGAACCGGAGCTCGACATCAACGACCTCATGCGGACGGCTGGCGACGGGAGAGGAATTGTCAACATCCTCACCCTTGCCGATGTGCAGGACCGCCCGAGACTCTATTCAACCTTCCTCATGTGGCTCCTCGGACAGTTCTACTATGGCCTTCCCGAAGCGGGAGACCTCGACAAGCCGAAGCTCGTCTTCTTCTTCGATGAAGCGCACCTTCTGTTCGACGACTCATCGTCAGCCCTGGTCGAGCACATCGAGCAGGTTGCCCGGCTGATCCGCTCGAAAGGGATCGGCGTATTCTTCATCACGCAGACACCGAAGGATGTGAGCGAAGCGGTGCTCGCGCAGCTCGGAAACCGGATCCAGCATGCGTTCCGCGCGTTCACCCCGACCGACGCGAAGAATCTGCGCGCGACGGCGTCTACGTTTCCACGCAGCAACTTCTACAAGATTGATGAGATGCTCACGTCTCTCGGCACGGGCGAAGCACTGATCACCGTGCTCAACCCGAAGGGGGTTCCGACCGAAACGGTGGCCGCTCAGATCTGCGCACCATCATCTCTCATGAGCGGGATCGCGCCGGAGGCCTACGGAGCTCGACTGAACACTCTGACTGCAGCAAAGTACCGCGAAGTGATCGACCGAGACAGCGCTCACGAGATGCTTAAGAAGAAACTGTCTGATATGGCAGCGACTTCGCAGCAGGAGGAGAAGCCGGCCCCTTCTTCTCGGAGCCGGCGCGAGCAGAAGTCGACCGTGGGAAAAGTTCTCGACAGCAGGATGGCGCAGAACGCGGCCCGCCAGGTTGCGCGAACAGTCACGCAACAGATCATGCGAGGCATCTTCGGGATGCTGAAAAGATAACGAGGGCAGAAATGAAGATCGCGGCAACCACAGCTTTCGTGTTGATGTTGCTCACTGCAGCATGCGCTTCTTCGACGCGCGCCCCCGGCGAGCCACGCACCGTCGCGTTGGATCGGGAGTTCGAGCTGCGGATCGGCGAGGAAGCCCGGCTAGAAAACGGACGCGTCAACATACGGTTCGCGGCGCTGGTCAATGACTCACGCTGCCCGGGAAACGTCACCTGCATCCATCAGGGAAACGCCGAGATCGAGCTCGTCGTTACCGGCGACGAAGGCGACAAGAGGGTCAGCCTGAACACGAGCAGGCAGCTGAATCAGAATGAGCGCTACGGTCTCTACCGAATTGCCCTGACGCAGCTGGTTCCCTATCCTCGTACGGATCGCCCCACGCGCGAAGAGGATTACGGAGCGATGCTGATCATCACGCGGGGATAAGCGGGGTCCGCGCCTTCGTCCCAACGAGCTCAAATCAGAACCAGTGTCATCCTGAGCGCAGCGAAGGATCCCCTTCCTCGATGCGCCTACGCCAGTCTTCAGGGGATCCTTCGCTTCGCTCAGGATGACACACGCCCCTCAGATCAGACCTTTCGGTTTTGCCGGCAACGTCGACGCGATATCGATGACTCTCGCAGTGCGGATCGGATCCGGCAGCGCGATGACATACGGCTGCTTGCGGTCGCGCACTTTGATCTCGAGCACTCCTTCATCGCCGTCGATCTCCATTCCGAAAATCTCCGGAAACTGGATGACCGTCTCGCCCTTCATCGCAAGGATCAGCCGTTTCGGCGTTGTAACCACGTGCGTTTCCTTCGTAGGCGCCCACCGTGCCCGCCGGACTTTCCCGGTGGGCGTCTTCACTTTGTTGAACACACGCTTGACGAAGGATCCCTTCGTCGCGTGCAGACAGTCCTCCTGAAATCGTAACGAGATGGGAGTCACTGCCGAGGGGAGATTCGCCGCCGAGATGCCACGCAGGCTTTCAAAGTCTTCAATCGCACTTCTTTCGCGCTCGACCGACGACTCATCCACTTCGAGCGCGCGGCCGAACTGCTCGACCTTTTCCCTTCTCTCATCGGTCATCCTGTCATCCGCCAGAAGGTGCCATACGACCGTCTGGTAAACATCGGTTCTCACCGTGGCCCGGTCGTCGTCGCTCAGACCGACAGCATTACTGACTGATTCGATCTCGCGAGCAACGCCCGGAGCTCCAAGGTCGTCGATCCTCGCAAGAATCCTGAACGCCGTCCGCGTCGTCGCGTGACGCGCATAGGCAGAGACGGCTTCGTAGGGAATCTCCCGATTCTCGCGGTCGCTCTTCAACCGTTTCAGGGACTCCGAATCATGACGCTCAGGAAGCGTCTCGAGCTGTTTTGCAAACTCGCCGACGAGCTCACGATTCCTCGCCTGAATCGCCTCTCTCTCAGCCCTCTCGGCGCGCTCCCGCGCCCGCGCCGCGCGCAGACGATTGAAGGAAAACGCGACCGGGCCGATCAGCATGACGAGTCCGACGACGATCTCGACATACCCGATCGCGTCCTGATTCCGTACCAGCACCCCGATTCCGAGGGCGATGAGAACGATTCCGAGCCCCATCGAGATGAGCGGAAGAAAGGTTCGGAGAGACTCGCCCTCCGGTTTCAGCCAGTCGAGCACCGACTCTTTCTCCGGAGCCTGGTCCGCAAGTCCTCCCAGCGGATCGACTGGCGGCTCTTCGGAAAAATAAAGTCCCGCCGCACCCATCCTGCGGAACTGTCCGTCCGGACCGGTGCTGAACCCCTCACCTGTTGCCAGCCCCGACTCGGACCGCTCCTCGACGGCGAACCGGACCGGGCCGGTACCCAGCGATCTCCGTATGTAAAAAGCCACGCGTTCCTCCCGACCAGTTCGCCTAGCAAGAAGACAACCATATGACTGAAGAATTGAGAATTCAGAATGCAGAATGCAGAATGGGGGGCCGCGCCAGTGGGTCACGCACCCCACTTCTCACTCCCCGGTTCAGCGAGTACCATGACCGCCTTTCTGAATTCTCAATTCTTAATTCTCAATTCTTCTGATGAGCGACGACTTCGGCAACGACATCCTAGACCTCTCGCCACGCCGTCGATGGGCGGTGACCGCCGGCGTGATGACGGGGATGTTCCTGGCTGCACTGGAAGCGACGGTGATTGCTACAGCGATGCCGACGGTTATCGCGTCGGTGGGCGGGATGAATCACTACTCGTGGGTTTTCTCGGCATACCTTCTCGCCGCCACGGTCACAGTGCCGATCTGGGGCAAGCTCTCGGACCTCTACGGCCGCCGCCCCCTTTACCAGATCGGGATCGGAATCTTTCTCATCGGATCGGTTCTGTCCGGCGTTTCCCAGACGATGAATCAGCTCATCGTCTTCCGCGCGATTCAGGGAATCGGCGCGGGAGCGCTCGTTCCCCTCGGCATGACGATCGTCGGCGACATCTACACGATTCGCGAGCGCGCGAGAATGCAGGGATTCTTCAGCGGCGTCTGGGGCGTGGCGAGCGTCATCGGCCCGCTGCTGGGCGGCTTCCTCACGGACCAGCTGAACTGGCGCTGGGTCTTCTTCATCAACCTCCCCGTGGGCCTCGCGGCCGCGGTCATCATGGGGATCGCTCTGCGCGAGCCGAAGCGGACGACGAGACCGGACATCGACTATGCCGGCGCTCTGACGCTTACGGCTTCGGTAACGATGCTCATGCTGGCACTGGTCGAGGCTGCCAGCCTCGACGAGCTCCTCCGCGGGCGGAACATTGCTTTGCTGGGCGGCTCCCTGATTCTGGGCGCCATTTTCATCAGGATCGAACGGCGGGCCTCCGAGCCGATCGTTCCGCTCGACCTTTTTCGGAACCGCGTCGTGAGCGTCACGGTGATTGCGGCATTCCTGGCGGGCATCGCGATGTTCGGCGCGATCACCTATGTGCCTCTGTTTGCACAGGGAGGCCGAGGAGTCAGCGCGACGGATGCCGGCTCGATGCTGACTCCTCTGATGCTGAGCTGGGTGATCATGTCGATCATCGGAGGCCGTCTGCTGCTTCGCATCGGGTTCAAACCGATGGTCATCACAGGGTTCGCAATCCTCGCCGTCAGCTTCGTCATCTTTTCGACATTCGATGCCGCGACACCCCGCCTCTGGCTCGTCCTCGACCTATGCCTCATGGGGTCCGGCCTCAGCCTCGCGATGCTGACGATGCTGCTGGCAATCCAGCAGTCTGTACCGCGCGCGCAACTTGGCATCACGACATCGCTCAATCAGTTCTCCCGCTCGATCGGCGGGGCTGTCGGCGTCGCGGTCATGGGAGCGATTCTGACAGCGAGCTTTCACACAGCTTCGGTGCGCATTGCGCTTGCCTCGACGCCCGCAATGCAAACGCGATCGATCGACGCCGAAGTGCTGATCAACCCTGCCGCACAGGTTGGAATCGATACGGCGACGCTGGGCGCCCTTCGCACGGCGCTCGTCGATTCCATCCGAAACGTTTTTCACGCCGGCGCTGTCGCCTCAGTTCTGGGATTGATCACCTGCTTCTGGCTGCCGAACCTCTCTGCCTCGGCCGCCGCCCGGGCTGAACGGCAGCCGGATCCCGACTGCGGAGAGCAGATGCTGATGGCTGAGATCACCATGATCGACGCTCCGCACGAGCCGAATGCGGTGGAATC
>JBGSYJ010000337.1:0-5017 GCA_041750915.1 Thermoanaerobaculia bacterium
CCGGAGTGCATCGACCCGCATCAGGATCTCACGATCCGTCGGGTTCGAAGGATCCATATAGCGTCCGTAGAACGGCTCTTCGAGGTAAGGGTTGCTTCCGTGCTGGACGCGGTCGACGAGGCGATCCATCGAGGTGCATCCTGCGAGTGTCACAAGAAGAATTGAGGTGAAGGCGAGGCGTTTGATCATGGTTGTCTGTCTCTTATCGGTTTGGCTTTGAGCTTGACCTTTCCGTCAACGGTTTCCACGCGAAAGTCCACGCTGACGACTCCATATCGGTCTCGAAGCGATTCGACCTGTTTCGTGACCATGGAAGAAAGCTGCTCGATTGTAGGTGCATTCCCCTTGCCGAGCGCGCTCTGTGCCCGGGCGACTTCCGCATGAAGGGCATTGAGGGCGTCACTCTGCAGCGATTCCGTCACCCTTACATACGTATCCGCGCGCCCGGACGTTACGGGCTCCGGCTCAGACTGCTCTGGTTTCGTCTCGGAATCGTCCGCAGCGAGCACAGCGGCACGCCGCCTGTAGTCGAGCGGTCCCTCATCCCGTTCCCGATTGCGCCGCGACCAGAGCTCCCGGAACTGGTTGTAGCGGCCCAGGACGGTGTTGAATCGGAAGCGGGCTGAGATGTCCCGAAGCCGGACCCGGCTCATCTCGTGAACCATCGCGTCGAGCTTGGCCCGCTCGAACGTCGGCGGAATCTTGCGAACTCCGAGAAAATAAAGGTCGTACTGGATCTTCAGTTTCCGGAGCATCTCCTCGAGCAGATCGAGTTGTTCGTCAAAGGTCATGCGTCCATCGGTAGAATACCCCCGATGAGCAGCGGGCGCGAGTCGTCGCCGCGCTCTGCCTGAGGAGGAATGTCAGATATGGGGACCAGACCCCAGAAGGGGCAGGTAGATGCGACGGGAGGCGTTGAATCGCCTCAGCGGCGGCTTCCTTCAGTCGATCGTGTGCTGAGTAGCGGTCAGGCGCGCCCGGCGATCGACCGGTTCGGGCGCGAAGCCTTCAAAATCGCTGTGGTCGATCATCTCGAGCGTCTCAGAACGTCGTCATCCCCGGAAAGTCCTTCGATCGACTCCATATGCGAGGCTGCCGACAGGTCACTGACCGACCGTCTGAAGCCATCGCTCCGTTCTCTGATCAACGGCACCGGCGTCATCATCCATACGAACCTCGGGCGCTCCCCCATATCAAGAGAGATGTGGGATCGCGCCGGCGACCTGGTCGCCCGCTACAGCAATCTCGAGTACGACCTCGATTCGGCTGGAAGGGGAAGCCGCCATGCTCACATTGATGCGCTGGCCTCCGAGGTCTTCGGCTGCGAAGCGGCGGTGCTGACGAACAACAACGCCGGTGCGACGCTGCTGCTGCTCGCTGCGGTCGCGGCCGGTCGAGAGGTGGTCGTCTCCCGTGGTGAGCTGGTTGAGATCGGAGGCTCGTTCCGGGTTCCCGATGTGATCCAGCAGGGAGGTGCGCGGCTTCGGGAAGTGGGGACGACAAACCGCACGCGAACGGCCGACTACAGAGATGCAATTTCAGACGAGACTGCGGCGATGCTTCGAGTCCACCGCTCGAATTTCGAGATCACTGGTTTCACCGAAGCACCAGCCATCGAAGAACTGATCGAGCTTTCGCGGGGCGGGGTTCCCTTGCTCTACGACGAAGGAAGCGGCAGGGTCGTCAGTCTCGCGAAGTATGGGTTCGGAGAGGAACCGACGATCCGGGAGCTGATCGGGGCAGGGGTGGATGTGGTGACCTGCTCGACGGACAAGCTCTTGGGAGCCACGCAGGGTGGGCTGATTCTCGGGCGGAAGGACATCATCGAACGAGCGAGACGACATCCACTCATGCGGGCGCTGCGCGCAGGTAAAGAGAGCTACGCGATCATCAGCGAAACGTTGAGGATTTTCGCAGCAGGACATCATGAGAGGGAGATTCCGGTCTACCGGATGCTCGCCGCGCCGGTGGACGTACTCTGGGCGCGTGCTGAGGCTCTTGCGTCGGGTACATCCGCCGAAGTGATCGAGGTGCGCAGTGTGCTCGGAGGTGGGACAACTCCGAGTGAGAGCATCGCATCGGCAGGTCTCCGTGTGGCGGGCGACGCGAATGAGATCGCCGCGCGATTTCTCCGGCTCGAGGTCCCGATTGTCGGAAGGATTCAGTCAGGCGCGTTCACCCTCGATCTTCGGACGGTGCTCGAGGACGAGGATGAATTTGTGAGGAAAGCGCTGGAAGTGTGATCGCGATGTGCTTGTAGACCGTGATCGGTATTCGTGGCGCGCGCAGGGGCGGCACACAGTTTTAGCCCCGGGCTCTGCCCGGGGTGAACGTGACGCCAGAAACAGACGCGGCCGCGTAGGCGGCCGCTACAGAGCCATCTTCGCCTTTTCTGCAACCTGTTGCTGTAAGCGACCGCCTTCGCGGCCGCCGTTGCGCCTCCGCTCTGCGGCTACCCCGGGCGAAGCCCGGGTCTACACTGGATGGCGCGCTTGCGCGCGCCGCATCCACGTTCATTCATTGCCATAATGATGTGTCAAATCAGTCTTGGAGCTTCTACTGAACCTGGGTCGCTCAAGCCATGTGTCATTCTGAGTGCAGCGAAGGATCCTCTGAATACTGACGTTAGCAAATCGAAGAAGGGGATCCTTCGCTTCGCTCAGGATGACACGTTCTTCGCCTGACTCGAGGCGCCGTCACGTCCGCGCTCCCGTCAACTCGATCTCGCGGCTCTGATCGTCATTCACGCGAATGTGAATGGTGATTGCCTCGCCGGCGAACTTCGCAAAGCCCTCTTTCGGCCATTCGATGAACTTGATTCCGGGTGCGCCGAGGAGCTCGGGAATTCCGATCTCCATCCACTCACGGGGATTCTCCGACATCCTGTATCCGTCGATGTGAATGATTGCTGGAGCGCCTGGAAGCGGGTATTCATGCACGAGCGCGAAGGTTGGAGAACTGACCTCTTCACGTGCGGCTCCGAGTGCTGTTGCGATCGCGCGAACGAGAAAGGTCTTGCCCGCACCGAGATCGCCGACGAGGTGCACGACGCAGTCGGCCGGCAGCGACTCCGCGATCACCCTCCCCGCAGCCTCGGTTTCCGCTTCGTTGCTGCAGTGAAAGACGAGCGGATCCATCACACTTTTCGAGCGCGGCTCACCGCTTCGGGGAGCGCATCAGCGAGGTCCATCGCGGCAAGACCCGTGTCTGAAGTCCGCTCGAGCAGGATGTCGCCGGCCAGGCCGTGAAGATAGACCGCGGCGCAGGCTGCATCGAACGGATCATCTCCACGCGCGAGCAGCGCTCCAAGAAGGCCGGAGAGGACGTCGCCCATCCCGCCAGAGGCCATCCCGGCGTTGCCGGTCGGATTCACGGCAACGTTGCCGGCCGGATCGGCGATCAGCGTCTGATAGCCTTTCAGCACAACCACACACCGCGAGGCAGCTGCGGCCGCGCGAGCCGACTCCACGCGATCGCGGTTGATCTCCTCAGCTGTACCACCGATCAATCGCGCAAGCTCACCGGGATGGGGTGTCAGCACGCGTGGATGTCCCTCGGGGTTGATGCGCTCGGCGATTCCTTCGAAGGCGTTGATAGCGGTTGCGTCGAGCACCAGCGGAAGACTCAGCCTTCCAACCAGATCGTGGATCGTCGAATAGCTCGCCTCATCGTCGGCAAGTCCCGGACCGATGACTCCGGCCGAAAAGCCTTCGAATGCCGCGATGACGTGATCGATGAACTCATCGCCCCGTTCGATCGCCCGCGACATCGATTCGATCGATACGGTGTCGACGATCCTCGCCGTTTCGCCATCGGTCAGAAGCGTAACGAGGCCCGCCCCTCCTCGAACGGCACCGCGACATGAAAGAATCGCTGCCCCGCTCCTGCCCGCTGAACCGGCGACGACTCCGACATGGCCGTGCGTTCCCTTGTGCGAGCTTGCCTCGCGCTGCGGAATCAACTCAGCGATCTCGCCGCCCGTGAGCAGCGAAAGCGTCACGCCCTCGGCATCGACCGCAGGCCGGGGAATCGAGATGTCCGCGATCACGATCTCGCCGCACCACGATGACGCCGGCTCGAAAACGTGAGCCACTTTCGGGAGGGCGAAAGTGACTGTCACCTCCGCGCGAATCGCCGGTTCGAGCACCTCGTGCGATGAAGCATCAAGGCCGCTGGGAAGATCGACAGAAACGATCGGCAGACGAAGGGACAGCATCCCTCGAATCGCATCGCCATAGATTCCCTCCGCCGGACGATTGAGTCCTGTGCCGAAGATCGCATCGACGATCACGTCGGTCTCGGATGCGCGCGCCAGAGCCGTGTCGAGAAATTCGCCTCCCGTGATGTCGAACATCGGAAGTCCGAGTCTGCGGCAGATCTCGAGATTGATCGCCGCATCGCCGGAGATGCGCTCCCGCTCGCCGACGATGAGCACGATTGGCGTCACGCCGCGGTTGTGAAGCAGGCGGGCGACGGCAAACCCATCGCCGCCGTTCTTTCCCGTGCCGCAGAAGATGGCGGCCGCCTCCGCATCCGGATAGCGGGAGCGAACCGTTTCCGTGATCGCGGCGGCCGCATGTTCCATGAGGAGCAGTGAAGGGATACCGTACTCGTCGGTCGCCCGCCGGTCGATCCTCCTCATCTCATCCGAAGTTACGATGTGCATCAGACCCACCCCCAATCGCGTAGAACTTCAGCAACGCGGCTCTCCGGGTTCATTCCGGCCGAGTACATTCGAAGGTCCTCGACGATATCAATGTCCCGGCGGTGCGGTAGCAGAGCCATTGAAGATCCTGTCTCGCGAATCCGGCTGATCGTCGTTTCGAGCACTTCGCTCGTCCCCCACTCGATGTCCCTGAATATTGACGAATCATACGACGCAGCGCGGCAGCCGATGAGGTAGTAACCGCCGTCTTCTGCCGGACCGATCACCCAGTCGCAGCTGTCGAGCAGGAGGAACGCCCTTTCGACTGCCTCACGGGTGAGCGATGGATCGTCCGTTCCGATGGCGATCACC
>JBGSYJ010000338.1:0-7167 GCA_041750915.1 Thermoanaerobaculia bacterium
TGCGGCGAGTCCCATGCCGGCACCGTTCGCGAAACCCTGACCGAGTGGTCCGGTCGTCACTTCGATTCCTTTGGCGTGGCCATACTCGGGATGGCCGGCGGTTTTCGAGCCGAGCTGCCGGAACGAGCGCAGCTGATCCAGAGTCATGTCGTCGTAGCCCGTCAGATGAAGCAACGAGTAGAGCAGCATCGACGCGTGGCCCGCCGAGAGCACGAAGCGATCGCGGTTCGTCCATTTCGGACTGGCGGGATCGTGGCGGAGAAACTCGGTCCAGATAACGAACGCGATGTCGGCCATTCCCATCGGCGTACCCGGATGTCCGGAGTTCGCTTTCTCGACGCCATCGATCGCAAGGAATCGAATCGTGTTGATGCACTTCTCCTCGAGCGTGTCGCCAACTTTGAACAGCTTGCGGCTGCGTTCCTCTGCTTCTCGGATCGCTGCGGCCGCCTCTTCGCCGGTAGCCCGGGGCGCGGACTCATCTCTCGACATGGGAACCTCCTCTTTTTAACGGGGTGGAGCGCCAATCCTTGCACAAACGACCCTGCAATCCAATCCCCTTCTGAAAATCAGGTGTTTCCCGGCCACTTCATTCGCTCTCATCGAGGGACCGCGGCCAGTCGGACTTGAGCAGCCTCGACATCGCCCGGTCTGCGAGAACCCTTCCTCCGGTCTGGCATCTGGCGCAATAGTTCGTCTCATTGTCGGCGTAGACGATCCTCTGCACGGGAGCACTGCAGTCGGGACACGGCTCCCGAAATCTGCCGTGGACCGCCATGCCCCCGCGGAACGCAGTGACCTTCTCCGGAAAGCCGTCACCGACTTCGGTTCTCGTTCTGTCGATCCAGAAGGTGAGGGTTTCTTTCACGGCGTCAAACAGCTGTTCGACTTGTTGAGGGTTCATCTTCCCCGTCAGCTGAAGGGGAGAGAGCCTTGCGCGGTGGAGGATTTCGTCCGAGTATGCGTTGCCGATTCCACTGAAGAGGCGCGGATCCGTCAGGGATCGTTTCAGTGTGTGATTCTCGCGAAGGAGAGCCTCCCTAAACTCTTCGACGGATGCTTCTAGAACCTCGAGGCCGCCACGCTCGAACTGGACCAGTCCCTCCTCCCTCTCAACCAGATGAATTGACGCGCGCCGCTTCGAGCCGGCCTCCGTGAGTGACAGCGTCCCGCTCGAGAAGACGAATTGCGCGAGCTGGAGCTTCGGAGGGATCTTCTTCGCCGGCGGCCCGCCCGCGTCGCTCCACCGGAACCGGCCTGCGATCATCAGATGAATGACGATGAACGCATCGTTTTTCAGCTCGATGACGATCCGTTTCCCCATGCGACGCATGCCGGTGACTTTGCGGTCTGCAACGTCATCCGGCGATGGATGGACCGTGCGGAGCACGAATGGATTCGTGATGCGAATGGCGTCGAGCGTCGCTCCCCCGATGCGCTTTTCGAGCGCTTCGATGTAGACGGCGACGTCCGGAAGCTCAGGCATCAGGTCTCCTTGGTGCTGCTAGCGAATCTGTCCATTCGGAAAGATCTGACGGCCTTGTCATCCTGAGCGAAGCGAAGGATCATCTCGCGACGCTCGATCCCCGCGAGAAGATCCTTCGCTTCGCTCAGGATGACAAGCCCTCGAGGATCTCTACGACGTCTCCAGCGCGTTCACGTTCTGGAAACCGCGCGGAAGTCGACTCCCGCGCAGCGCCCTCCCGCCGAGGAACGGTTCGAGGTCGACGGGGCGAAGATTGAGATAGCGCTTGCCGGAGTACACCACGAGCATCTTCCCCTCCGGCACTACGGCGGTGCTGATGACCTTTTCTTTCGCCGCGGTCTTCACATGGATGAGCCGCACGCCCTTTCCCCGCGACATCTGAGGGAGCTCGGAAGCAGGGAACAACAGCAGTCTTCCTTCGCTCGACACCGCAGCGATCCTGTCGGTTTCGAGCGACGTGAGCTTGCGCGGAGCGAGAGCTCGCGCACCCTTCTGCACGTTGAGAATCGCTTTGCCCGCGCGATTCTTCGAGAAGAGCTCTTCGAGCGTGACGATGAAGCCGTAGCCGTCATCGGTGGACAGCAACAGCAGATCGTCGCCCTTCCCCGTCAGGACGCCAACGAACGTTGCACCGGGAGGGGCATCGAGGTGGCTACTGAGCGGTTCGCCCTGCCCTCGGGCAGATGGAAGCTTGTGCGCGGGAAGCGCATAGCCGCGCCCTGTGCTGTCGAGGAAAAAGGCGAGCTGATTGCTGTGCCCCTTTGCCGAATGGAGAAACTGATCGCCCGCCTTGTAGCTGAGCGTCGTCGGATCGATCTCATGGCCGCGCGCCGCGCGGATCCATCCCTGTTCCGAAAGTACGATCGTGACCGGCTCCGTTGGGACGAGCGAGGTCACGTCCAGCGCGCGGGCCGCTTCGCGCTGCACGATCGGCGAGCGCCTGTCGTCGCCGAACTTCTCGGCGTCCGCCTCCAGCTCATCGCGAACGAGAGTGCGAAGTTTCGCTTTCGATTTCAGGATCTTGTCGAGTTTGTCCCGCTCTTTGGCGAGTTTGTCCTGCTCCCCTCGGATTTCCATCTCCTCGAGCCGCCCGAGGAAGCGGAGCTTGAGCTCGAGGATGGCTTCGGCCTGCGCGTCGGTGAGGCCGAACCTCGCCATCATCACCGGCTTCGGCTCCTCTTCGCGACGGATGATGCGGATCACCTCGTCCACGTTGAGGTAAGCGACCAGATAGCCTTCGAGGATGTGCAGCCGCGCGAGCACGGCATCGAAGCGATGCTGCAGCCGCAACCGCACGGTCTCGATACGGAACTCGAGCCACTCGAGCAGCAACTCGCGGAGGCTGTAGAGCTTCGGCCTCCCGTGCATACCGATCATGTTCATGTTGACACGATACGTTCGCTCCAGATCGGTCGTCGCGAACAGATGAGCCATCAGTTCCTCGAGATCGACGCGGTTCGAGCGGGGCACGATGACCAGGCGCGTTGGGTCTTCATGATCAGATTCGTCACGAAGGTCTTCGACCATCGGCAGCTTCTTTGCCTGCATCTGCGCGGCGATCTGCTGGAGAATCTTCGCGCCGGAAACCTGATGAGGAAGGGCCGTGACGATGACGTCGCCGTGCTCGACTTCCCACCTCGCGCGCATCCTCACGCTGCCAAGACCTGTTTCGTACATCTCGAGCAGTTCGGCTCGAGGGGTGATGATTTCGGCATCGGTCGGGTAATCGGGCCCGAGGACGTATTCACAGAGGAGTTTCGTCGGGATGTCGGGTTCTTCGAGAAGAGCGATCGCGGCGCCGACGATCTCGCGCACGTTGTGCGGCGGAATGTCGGTCGCCATTCCAACAGCGATTCCGGCGGCGCCGTTGAGCAGCACGTGCGGCAGCCGCGAAGGAAGGAGCTTCGGCTCGAGGAGAGTTCCGTCGAAATTAGGACCCCACTGGACAGTTCCTTCACCCAGCTCCGAGAGTAGAACCTGTGCGAATTTCGTGAGTCTCGCTTCGGTGTAGCGCATCGCCGCAAACGACTTCGGATCGTCCGGCGAGCCCCAGTTGCCCTGACCCTCGATCAGCGGATAGCGATAGCTGAACGGCTGGGCCATGAGCACCATCGCCTCGTAGCAGGCCGTATCGCCGTGAGGGTGGAACTTGCCGAGAACATCGCCGACCGTACGGGCCGACTTCTTGAACTTGGCTGCGGCGCTGAGCCCCAGCTCCGACATCGCGTAGACAATCCTTCGCTGGACGGGCTTGAGCCCATCGGCAATGTGCGGAAGAGCGCGATCGAGGATGACGTACATCGAGTAATCGAGGTACGCCTTCTCGGCAAAGAGTGCGACTGGAAGGCGCTCCACGTCGAGATGTGAAGGGGCGACAGTCGTCACGCCGAGCGCGAGCTGCTCGGAGTCCGCCTGCTTGCGGCGCTTTACCGGTTTCGGTTTCTGTTTCGGTGTTTTAGGCATATGGGAGTGTTGTCATTTCTCGTCACGGCGACGCAACTGCATTCCCGCGCTGACCGAGCATCTTGTTCTGCAGATACTCGGCGTCAGCCAGCAGGCGTAATCGATGTGCAGGTCTTTCAGTTTGATGATTCAGCCAAGTCACAGCTCAGATCTCGCCATTCCGGGTTTGTGCTGCGGATGAGCTGAACCTTCCTGAATCTCTTCCATCCTTTGAGCTCTTTTTCCCGGGCAATTGCAAATCTGATGTCGGTAAAGTGCTCGACGTGGACCAGGCGATTTATCGAATGGCGCCTCGTGAATCCTGGCAACTCTCCTGCTTTATGTTCATTCACGCGCCGCTGGAGGTTGTTCGTAACGCCTATGTAAATCGTCAGCCACTCGTTGGACATGATGTAAACGTAAAAATTACGGTTCTGCATGGTAATTCGGCGACTTTGAAAGTTGTCATCCTGAGCGAAGCGAAGGATCTTCTTGCGGGGCTGTTACAACCGCGCGAGATGATCCTTCGCTTCGCTCAGGATGACACTTGCACGATACCGGCTCCATTCGTCATTCGTCATTCGTCACTCCTCACACTTCCAGCTCCGCCTCGTCGCCTTTCAGCGTGATCCACGACTTCCGATCTCCGGCGCGGTTCTTCGCCAGGAGCATGTCGATCATCGAATTCGTCGAATCGCCGTCTTCAATCGTCAGATTGACCAGGCGCCGTGTGTCGGGCGACATCGTTGTCTCACGGAGCTGAATGGGATTCATCTCACCAAGCCCCTTGAACCGCTGCACATTCACCTTTCCCTTCAATCCCTCTGCTTCGATCCGAGCGAGAATTCCATCACGTTCACCGTTGTCGAGTGCGTAATAGACGTTCTTGCCGACATCGATCCGGTAGAGCGGAGGCATGGCCACATGCACGCGGCCGTCGCGCACGAGTGCCGGAAAGTGCTTGACGAAAAGAGCGCAGAGGAGCGTCGCGATGTGCGCGCCATCGGAGTCGGCGTCCGCAAGTATGCACACTTTCCCGTAACGGAGACCATCGAGCTTCTCGCTTCCCGGATCGACTCCGAGAGCCACGGCAATGTCGTGGACTTCCTGCGACCCGAGGACTTCGGAAGGGTCGACTTCCCATGTGTTGAGGATTTTCCCGCGGAGCGGCATGATCGCCTGGTAGTCGCGATCCCGCGCCTGCTTTGCCGAGCCCCCCGCGGAATCGCCCTCGACGAGGAACAACTCGGTTCGCGAGAGGTCCTGGCTCGAGCAGTCGGCGAGTTTTCCCGGAAGCGCAGGGCCGCTCGTGAGTTTCTTCCGCTCGATCTTCTTGCCGATGCGCATACGCGCCTGCGCGGAAGTGATCGCAACCTGCGCGATCTTCTCGGCGAGCTCGGTGTTGCGATTCAGCCAGAGACTGAATGCGTCCTGCGTCACTCCCGAGATGAAGGCGGCCGCTTCACGAGATGAGAGCCGGTCCTTCGTCTGCCCCGTGAACTGCGGGTCGCTCAGACGCGCGGAGAGCACGTAGCTGCAGCGCGCCCAGACATCCTCCGGAGTGATCTTCACACCTCGAGGCAGCAGGCTCCGGAACTCGCAGAACTCGCGTATCGCTTCAGTCAGCCCGGTGCGGAAGCCGTTGACGTGCGTGCCGCCCTGCGCCGTCGGAATGAGGTTCACGTAACTCTCAGTGACAAGCTCCCCGTCATCGACGAGCCAGACGACTGCCCAGTCGACTTCCTCGTTGCCACCCTTGAAGTGGCCGACGAACGGAGCAGGCGGAACCGTCTCGCTCCCTTCCAGTTCCTGCATCAGGTAATCGGTCAGCCCGTCCTCGAAGTACCACTCCTCGCTGTCGGCTTTGTCCACCTCGCTGATGAACTTCATCCGCAGACGAGGGCGGAGCACGGCTTTCGCGCGCATCACATGCTTGAGCCGCGGGATACTGAACTTCGCAGAATCGAAATACTGCGGATCGACCCAGAAACGAACCGTCGTACCCGTGTTGCGTTTGCCGACCGATCCGATGACCTTCAACTCCGAGGTTTTCTCGCCGCCGGCAAACGACATCGAGTACTCATTGCCGTCGCGGCGGATCCAGACCTGGAGACGCGAAGAGAGCGCGTTTACAACCGAAACTCCCACCCCGTGCAGGCCGCCCGAGAATCGATAGTTCTTGTTCGAGAATTTCGCGCCCGCGTGAAGCCGCGTGAGGATCACTTCGACGCCGGTGACACCCTCCTGCTTGTGCTTGTCGACCGGCATACCACGGCCGTTGTCGGTGACCGATAGCGAACCATCTTCATGAAGCGTAACGACGATCTCGTCGCAGTAGCCTGCAATCGCCTCATCTGCAGCGTTGTCAATGACCTCCTGCGCGAGATGATTCGGCCGCTCGGTCTGCGTATACATCCCCGGCCGCTTGCGAACCGGTTCGAGCCCTGTGAGAACTTCAATTGATGAGGAATCGTAGGAGCTGGTCATGTGGCGGGGGGAATGATAACCGGTGGGACTGGACAGTACACAGTTCTGAGTAGACAGTACACAGTAGACAGAAGACAGTAGCCCGCCCTTCCCTGTGGAAACCTCCACGAAGTGTAGACTTCAGGAAAACCGCTGAGGGGCGGGCGGGCTACTGTTTACTGTCTACTGTCTACTGTCTACTGTGTACTGTCTACTGCTCCTCCCATGAATCACCTCGCCCACGCCTTTCTCGCCGCCGATTCGCCGGAGTCTCTCATCGGGAATCTGGCGGGAGACTTTTTCAAGGGCTCGGTGGAGCGGCATGACCCGCGGTTGCAGGAAGCCATCCGGCTCCACAGGCGGGTCGACGAGTTCACCGACACGCACCCGGCCGTGCTGGCAAGCAAGCGACGGATTGCACAGGTCCATGGGCACTATTCAGGGATCATCATCGATGTTTTCTACGATCACCTGCTTGCTTCGCAGTGGGAGCTCTTCAGCGACGAGACGCTCGAGAGCTTCGCGCAGCGCGTTTACAGGACCCTCGAGGAAAATGCGGAGCTCGTTCCGGCCGCGTTCGCCGTCTCACTCCCTCGGATGATCGCGGACGACTGGCTCGTACGGTACAGGAGCCTCGAGGGCGTATCGAGGGCGCTTTACTTTTTATCGCGACGATTGCGTCACGCGCCACGACTCGACGACGCAATCCCGCTGCTCGAAGCGCAGCGAGCGGAGCTGGAGGCAGACTTTGCAGGATTCTTCCCGCAACTGGT
>JBGSYJ010000339.1:0-2783 GCA_041750915.1 Thermoanaerobaculia bacterium
GGCGACCATATCTCGCATTGACCATCACGGACATCCGCGATGCTGTTCATCGGCTCCATCGGAGCGTGGGCGTGAAAAGGAGAGATGTAGGACGCTTCGAGTTTCCGGGCGGCGCTCTCGAGCAGCGGCAATCCCTCCCCGAGCTTGAACGTCGACAGCCCCGGGGTGCGACTCGCTTTCTCGAGCGTCTTCATGTGCTCGTCAGAGTCGAATGAAGAGTGCTCGCCATCTTCCCAGGCTGTGTCGAGAGCGTCGCGCCCCTTGAGCGCGGCCCATGTCGACCTTCCGACGACTGCGACGCCTCGGGAGATTGCCACGACATCCGTTACTCCGGTGATCTTTCTCGCGCGCTCTGCATCGAATGACTTCAGTTTGCTTCCGAGTTTTGGTGGCCTCGCGATCACCGCGTAGACCATCCCCGGCGTCCGCGCATCGAGACCGTAGATCGCGCTCCCGCGGACAATCTCCCTCCCGTCGACGCGTGGTGTGCGCTTGCCGACGAGCGTACGCTCAGCAGCGGACTTGAGCTTCGGGCTTTCGGGAACCGGCAAGAGCGAGGCGTCGGCGACGAGACTGCCGTACCTCAGCGTACGATTGCTCGGTTCGTGACTGACCACACTGTTGCTGGTCCTGCATTCGGAGGCACCCACGCCCCATCTCGTCGCGGCTGCGGCTACGATCATCGCGCGTGCAGCAGCGCCGGCGGTTCGCAACGTACTCCAGCTTCCGCTCGTGCTCCCGCTGCCGCCCGTCCCGAGGCGCTGGAAATCCGGGCCCGGCATAGCCTGGACGAGTTTGATACTCGACCAGTCGGCGTCGAGCTCGTCGGCGAGGATCATCGGCAGCGTGGTGCGAACGCCCTGTCCCATCTCCGACTTTCCAACCGTCAGCGTGATGCTTCCATCAGAATCAATCTGAACCCAGGCATTCGGCTTGAACAGGCCGGCCGCCGCGTCGTCGTCGACGGCGTACAGCCGGAACCCGATGGTGAGGCTCGCGCCTGCTGCCGCCGCAACCTTGAGAAAGTCGCGCCGCGTCGCCGTCACTTTCCACCCCCGAGTTGCGCGGCCCGGTGTACGGCCTTCCGGATGCGGGGATAGCTGCCACAGCGGCAGACCATATCTTCGTAGGCGTCGTCGATATCACCATCCGCCGGCTTGCTCTTTGCGGCAAGCAGCGCGCAGGCGGTCATGATCATCGCCGGCTGGCAGTAACCACATTGCGCGACGTCTTCCTCGAGCCACGCGCGCTGGCAGGGATGCGAGCCGTCTTTTGAGAGGCCCTCGATCGTCGTGAACTTTCTTCCGCTCGCTTCAGCGATGGGAATCTGACACGCGCGAACTGCCTCAGACCCTTCGAGGATCGTGCAGGAACCACAAATCCCGACACCGCAACCATATTTGGTGCCGGTCAGGGCAAAGTGATCGCGAAGAACCCACAGAAGTGGTGTGTCGGCGTCTGCTTCGGTGACGCGGCTGGTTCCATTCACGTCGAGACGATATTGCGGCATGCATGGCCTCCGATCGGCAACCAGTCTACCCATCCATGGCAACAATAAAGAAGCTCGATGTTACAACTTCGCAACTTAGTCGGCGTTGAAAGCCTGCCTCAGGGGCAGGCATTCATCTTCGAGCCTCCTTCTCCACCTGCGCGCTGTCAGCCGTCCGGTGCTCAATGATCTGAAATCTCAGAAATGCATGGATCACGTCCCGCGCCGCAGAACTGTTGGTCCGGATCCGGATCCGGCCACCTTCCGGCAGTTCTTCGTATGTGTAGCGGATCGCTTCTCCAAGCTCTTTCATTGGCTCGACGCCGTCCGGCGCATATCCGTGCACGAATCCGGGAGTGCTGAAATCGCCCTTCGAGAACTGTCCGGCAATGTCCCGGAGGTGGACGCGGATGCCCTCGACCGTCGGACGGTCCTCGGAATGATTCGCGCGGAGCTCAATCGCTCCCCCATCATCGAAGAGCCGGAACGAATGCGTGCTGGTGCTGTGCGACATGCCGAGGGTGTCGTGACGCCGGTCGACCTCAGAGCCGTGCCCGGCGTGACCATTTGCGCGCGATGTCGAATCGGCGCTCTTCTGCTTCGTGTGCTTTTCGTGCAGCGGGCAGTCCGTCTTATCAGCTACCCCCGCATGCAGAACACTCATGGTAAGGAGGACCGCAGCAGACATAACGATGTTCTTCATCACGTAGGATACCGCTGCCGTACGCGGAGCACTGGCTCAAGGTTAAGGTCTGCCCGGGACAGGCCTTATGACGTCAACCCAGGCCTGAAGTTTTATTGTGGCGAGGATTGAACCAGTGTCATCCTGAGCGAAGAGAAGGATCTTCTTGGGGGATCGAGCGGCGCAAGATGATCCTTCGCTGCGCTCAGGATGACAAGTCCGTCAGACTCATCCGTCTGGACAGATTCATTGACACCGGCGATCATTCGACAGAAGGAAACACGATCGTAATCGTTAGGGCACGGACATGACCCAGGGACAACTTCATCGGCTGGCTGCATTCACCCGGGATCCTGCCGGGGGAAACCCTGCCGGCGTCTGGGTCGGCGACATCCTCCCGGATGCCGTCACAATGCAGCGCATCGCAGCGGAGGTTGGTTTTTCCGAGACGGCTTTCCTCTCTCCAGCCAGCGGGAAAGAACGGGTCACTCGCTACTACAGTCCCGAAGCCGAGGTGTCCTTCTGCGGGCACGCGACCATTGCTGCCGGCGTCCTGCTGGGCGAGACCGATGGCGACGCCAGATACACGCTATCGACAGCGGTGGGAGAAGT
>JBGSYJ010000340.1:0-3438 GCA_041750915.1 Thermoanaerobaculia bacterium
GCTGCCCGCCGCGCGAACGGTCTTGCCACTGGTGACCGGCGGCCAGACGACAGTCGCGCTGCGTGTGCCGGCTCATTCGGTGCCGCAGGCCGTCCTGCAGCAGTTGGGCCGCGGCCTGGCTGCGCCATCCGCGAACCCTCATGGACAGATCAGCCCAACCACGGCGAAGCATGTGTGGCGTCACCTGGCCGGACAGATCGCGGCGGTGGTCGACGGCGGCGCCTGCCCGGTAGGCATCGAGTCGACTATCGTCGATCTCAGCAGTGAACATCCGCGCATTCTGCGTCCCGGTGCGATCACCCCCGAAATGCTCGCGCGTCACCTTCCGCTTGCAGATGACGCTGCTGCGGCAACGCCTCGCGTACCCGGCGCCCTGGCCTCGCATTACGCGCCACGCACACCTTGCTACCGGATCCCGGCCGGCCTGGGCGAGGCGCCGTTTCCTGGCCACAGTACCGGGCTGCTTGCCCAACACGCCCCGGTCTGGCCGGTGGCGAAGTTCTGGCCGATGCCCTCACACCCCGAAGAGTATGCGCGGGCGCTTTACGCAGCTTTGCACGATGCCGATGCCAGCGGTTGCGAGACCTTGCTGATCGTGCTGCCGCCTGACGAACCGGCATGGGCTGCCATACACGACCGCCTGCGCCGTGCGACCCGATCTCTCTAGTCTAGAGCTCGGCAGGGTGACCGAGGAGGCAATGCACTCCGTTCGAGAGCGTGCGCGCGGGAGTCTCAAGCGCCTTTGGAAGCGCCTTTGGGTTAAGCGCCTTTGGGGTGGGAAGCGCCTTTGGGGTCGCAGCTTCACTTCGGGCCAACCCATGCAAAGCTCTGCGTAACTCACTGTGGTGATTGATCGTCGAGAACTGGCCGTGCCGAGAATCTCCCCGTTGACCGTACATGAAGCTCCGACCCCAAGTGGCAAGTGCTGAACGGATCGAGCAGAAGTCTGCCTGATCCCCAAGCTGTGAACCGTCCACGAAACCGGGGTAACCTCACCTGAAGCTGCGAACTCCAAAGCTTTGGAGCAGAGCCGCAGGTTACCCAGAAGGCGAAGAGTGGGCGTGCGGCCTGTCACGTGAATTGTGACGGGAAGCACTACCGCGGGCCGGGTGGGCGTGGTACAAGATCGAAGCTGTTCAGCAAGAAAGAGGCATCGTATGAAAAAGCTCGTGGCTTGGCTTCTGTGTGCCGCAGTTTCACTCCTGGCGCCGGTGACTCTGTCGGCGAAGTCTTCTTCCTCTTCATCAAAGAAGAAGCCAAATAAGACCAGCGAGTCATCGAAAAAGGCGTCGGAAAAGACCTCGTCTTCGAAGAAATCATCGAAGAGGGCTTCGGCTGCTACCACCGCGTCACCGAAGCCGTCACCGTCACCCTCGCCAGCGAGGCCCGGCTGATTTGGGGTCGCAGCCTCAGTCCACGTCCGGCCCGTGCAAGACTCGGCGTAACTCACTGCGCTGAATGATCGTCCGGACGTCACGACGTCCAACGGCCAACCTGCGGGAGCTCCTCATCCCCGGCCAGGCCACGTCAACGGGGAAGGCTAGACGCGGCCGAAGGGGCTGCCGATCTCGAAGAACTCGCCGCGCATCAGGGCTGACGGTGCAATGCCGAACATCTGATGGAAGGTGCGCGTGAGATGCGCGGCATCTGCAAAGTCGGCGGCGGACGCAGCTGCGGTCAATGTCCGCTCTCTTCCGATTGCAAGCATCGCTCTGGTGACTTTGCGCCACAGAATGTAGCGGCGGAAGGGGAGCCCCACCTGTTGCCTGAACAGGTGTGCAAAGCGCCCGGGCGAGAGAAACACCATTGCGGCCGCAGTCTCGAGAGACATTCGGAGATCCTGCGACTGCCGAATTGCCGTGAGCACGGTCGTGACGCGATCGTCCATTCGCCGGGCCGTCGGTGCGCCCGTGCATACGGCCTGCACGCAGTGACGGATCAGCGCCTCGACGTTCATGCTCTCGAACGGCCGATCTAGAAGCGTACGCAGCTCTGAGACTGGGGAGGCAAGCCGCGCCTCGGGAACGAATGTGATCTGTCGTCCGTAGGTCGTGCTCAACCATCGCCCCTCGTGCGATTCCGGGTCGACGAACATCATCGCGCCCAACGAACCCTTCCCATCATACGAATGCTCGACGTCGGGAGGAACGACCAGCCCTCGACCCGAACACCACTCTCCGCCGCTCTGCTTCACGTCGACCTGGCCGTCGATCGCAATCACGATCTGAAACGCATGATGCGAGTGCAGGGGCACGACGCCTTCACCACGTCCCACGGCCAAAAAGCCCCCGTCCCACAGGTACCAGCGCGCAGAGACTTCGGTGCCCCACACGCGGTTGGAGACTCGCGATTTGTCTATTGAGTCGGAGTTTTCAGTCATTCCCGATCCCGATAGCCAGTTTGTTCAAGAACAGCGATGGCTTCATGCAATCTTCCGTCGAGGGGAGTCTCTATCTTGAGTCCTGTCACGAGACAACCACGTGACTGGAGGATGAAATGAAAAGTTTACAGCCGAATTCAGGGAAACGGTTTCACCGCACCATCATCATCTCAGTTCTCGCCGCAATGCTGATCACTCTCTCGGGATGCACGACAATGATGATGCATGTTACCGGAGTGAAACCGCCACCTGTCAGCGACTTTGGGCAGGGCCCGCGCACCTCGGCCGCCGGTCGATACAGCGCCGTGCTCGAATCCGAGGAGCCTTTGCGTCCGCGCCGCATGCACACGGTCGAAGTCGTCATTCGCGATGCTGCCGGAGCTCCCGTCGATGACGCGACGATCGAAATCGACGGAGGCATGCCGCAGCACGGCCACGGTCTTCCCACCCGGCCCCGTGTGACTGCGCACCTCGGTGACGGCAGATACCAGATCGAGGGTGTGCGTTTCAACATGGGCGGCTGGTGGGAGCTGAAGCTCGCCATCGCAAAAGGCTCGGCCGCCGACACGGTCACTTTCAACCTCGCGCTGTAAGGCGCGCGAACCGGAGCGTACGACCATGACGAAGACTAGACTCGCCTCATACGCAGCGTTGGCCATGCTGATTGCCCTCACCGCGATTGATGTATCAGCCAGGGGCCGCTGGACCGCGGAGGAGATCGAGGAGCTGAGCAGCATGTCGCTGGCGGCACTCGAGCCGTTGCCGGCGGACCCGACCAACCGTGTCGCGGATGATCCGCGGGCCGTGGAGTTCGGTCAGCGCCTCTTTTTTGATTCGCGCCTGAGCTCCAACGGCCAGGTGTCGTGCGCAACCTGTCATCTGCCGGAGCAGGAGTTTCAGGATGGAACGCCGCTCGCGGCCGGGGTGGGAACGACCGACCGGCGCACGATGCCGATCGCCGGAACCGCGTACAGTCCGTTTCTTTTCTGGGATGGCCGTAAGGACAGCCAGTGGGCGCAGGCGCTCGGACCGATGGAGAGCCCGGTCGAGCACGGCGG
>JBGSYJ010000341.1:0-13197 GCA_041750915.1 Thermoanaerobaculia bacterium
ATGGAAAAGGTTTAAACCGTTTCCCCTGATACCCCGCGAGACGCTTGATCCTTTCCGCGTAAGTAATTACTCTCCCGCTCACCTGACTTCGAGAGGACATGCCGCCCTATCGCCGAATTCTTCCATTTCTCGCCGTGACACTCTTCATCGTGGGGTGGCATCTGGCGCTCTTGAGCCATCCCGCGAGCCTCGTTCCCCGTCCGGCAGCGGTCGCCGCCGCCATCGGTGAGCTCGCCTCGAAGGGACTCCTGCTCAAGTACGTGGTCGCATCTCTGTTCCGCGTGACGTGGGGCTACCTTCTCGGCGTCGCCGTCGCGATCCCCCTCGGCATCCTTCTCGGGCTCTCGAAGCGTGGCGAGGCGGCTTTCAATCCCCTCATCCAGCTGCTGCGGCCCATCTCCCCGCTTGCCTGGATTCCCATCGCGATCCTGTGGTTCGGGGTCGGCGACCTTTCGGCGATCTTTCTCATTCTGATCGCCTCGTTCCTGCCGATGCTCGCTGCGTCGATGAACGCCGTCCGCAACGTCGATCCGATCTATATCAATGCGGGCCGGAACTTCGGTCTGTCGAATCTGCGGATGATCTCGAAGATCCTCGTGCCTGCGATGATGCCGGAGATGATCGTCGCACTGCGCCTCACGCTAGGCATCTCCTGGCTCGTAGTGGTGGCCGCCGAGATGATCGCCGTGAACTCGGGCCTCGGTTTTTTGATTGTCGAAGCGCGCAACACCGGCAATCGATACGACCTGGTCGTCGCGGGGATGGTCCTCATCGGAGCGACTGGACTGCTGCTCGACACGGTCATGCGAAGGCTCGAACGGATCGATGCGGTACGCTGGGGATACGCGGCGCGCTGAATGACCGATCGCAACGAACAGCATCGCCCGAAAGTCACGATCGAAGGGTTGTCGAAAACGTTTCGATCCGAGGATCGTGACGTGGAGGTTCTGTCGAGCATCGATCTCGAGGTCCGATCTGGTGAGCTCGTCTGCATCCTCGGACCGTCGGGTTGCGGCAAGTCAACGCTGCTCAACATTGTCGGCGGATTCATGCAGCCCAGCGAGGGCACTGTTCGAATCGATGGAGAGGTGGTCGACGGGCCCGATCCGCGCAGAATCTTCGTCTTTCAGGAGAGGGGAGTTTTTCCCTGGCTCACCGTCGCGGGAAACATCGACTTCGGGCTCTTCCGTCTCGGCGCCAAGGAACGGGAAGAGCGGGTCGACTACTACATCAAACTCGTTGGACTCTCGGGATTCGAGCAGACGTACCCCCACGAGCTTTCCGGAGGAATGAAACAGCGACTGGAAGTTGCGCGAGCGCTCGCTGTCGATCCGGACGTTCTCTATCTGGACGAGCCCTTCGGTGCGCTCGACTCGATCACGAGGCTCCTCATGCGCTCTGAATTGCTCCGGATCTGGGAGAAGGAACGAAAGACGATCCTGTTCGTCACCCACGACATCGACGAGTCGGTTCAGCTGGCCGATCGGGTCGTGGTGATGTCCGCCCGGCCGGGAAAGATTCGCCGCATCGTCGAGATCGACATTCAGCATCCCAGGGATCTGAGCTCGCCGCGTTATATCGAGCTTCGCGACGGGATCTTCGAAGAGATCGGACTGGCGCACAAAGTCTGATGAAACGAAATGCACAGACGCGCGCTGAGCGCATTGCGCTCTCGGCCGCCTGCTTCGGCGGCGTAATCCTCGTGTGGGAGCTCAGCGTGAGGCTCTCCGGAACCGATATCTTTCCGTCTCCGTTCGAGGTGACCATCGGATTTCGCGAGCTCGCACGGGAGGGTCATCTGCTTGCGTACGCGCGCGATTCGCTCGTTCGAGTTCTCGCAGGCTATGGTCTGGCCGTCCTGGCCGGTATACCCGTCGGGATCCTGATGGGCTGGTATGAGCCGTTCGGCTCAATGATGAATCCGCTGATTCAGATGTTCCGGCCCATCAGCCCGCTGGCGTGGATGCCACTGGCGGTCATCTGGTTCGGAATCGGAAACTCGGCGCCGATCTTTCTCATCTTCATCGCTGCGTTCTTTCCGATCGTTGTTGCGACGATGAACGGCGTTCGCAATGTGCCCCCAATGTACCTCCGAGCTGCGAGAAACTTCGGGCTGGGGGGATCCGCAATCCTCCTCAGGGTCGTGCTGCCGGCAATTCTCCCCCGGGTGATGACTGGCCTGCGCCTTGCGCTCGGCATCGCCTGGCTGGTTGTCGTCGCGGCGGAGATGATCGCGGTCGACTCCGGACTCGGCTACCTGATTATCGATTCGAGGAACGCAGGAAAGCGTTACGATCTCGTGGTGGGTGGGATGATCATGATCGGGGTGATTGGTCTGGCGCTGGACGCACTTGTCCGCCGGGCCGAGCGGATCCCTTCACTTCGATGGGGCTTCAGAAAGGAATGACGACCAATGACGAAGCAGAAGAAGATCGGAGCGATCGTAGTTGCGTGGATCGCACTGGTCACCGGACTTCACTTCTACATGAATGCCGACTGGTCGGTGTTCATGAACGAGCGGCTGCCGCTCGACAAACGGAAGCTGAACGTCGCGTACATCCCAGTAACGTGACATCTCGCGTGCCCGGTTACTGACTATATCTCTGCCTATTCACAGGCCGGCACGCTGTTCGTGCCTCGCATGTTTCAGGGATTCCCGGAAATCAAGGAAGCCCTGATGTCCAACCGGATGCAGGCAGCGTTCATGGTCGCGCCGATGGCCATCGCCCTGCGTGCTCAGGGCGTTCCGATCAAGATCGTTTATCTGGGCCACCGATACGGCAGCGCCGTGGTGGTGCAGAAGGACGGACCTGTAAAAACGTTTCCAGATCTTCGCGGAAAGACGATCGCAATTCCGAGCCGCTTCTCCGATGAGAGGCTGATCGTCCACAAGGCGCTGCGCGACAACGGAATGGAACCCGATGCGGTGAAACTCGTGGAGATGGCGCCGCCCGATGTCGCGGGCGCGCTCGCAGCCGGAGCTATTGATGGATTTTCGATGGGTGAGCCCTATCCATCGCAAGCCGAGATCGGCGGCTTCGGGCGTGTGCTCTTTCACGCAAAAGAGTACTGGCCGGATTACATCTCATGCGTGCTGGTCGTCCGGCAGGACGTCATCGATACGAAACCGGAAGCGGTTCAGGTACTCGTGGATGGAATCGCCCGCTCGGGACTCTGGCTCGAAGAAGGGAAACGGAACCGGCTTCATGCAGCGGACTTCGTCGGTCGCTATTACTTCAACCAGGATCCGAAGCTTCTGTCGTGGGCGCTGACGAACCCGATCGATCGCGTCATGTACACACCCCTCTCACCGAGACGCGCGGACTTCGAGCTCATCACGAGCCTGATGCTCGACACCGAAACGCTCGATCGCCCGATCGCCTTTGAAGAGTATGTCGACGTGCAATTCGCCGAGGGTGCGAAGTACACGACGGCGTGGAAGTATGAACCGGGGAGCGGGCGGGCGGAGTGATGGGGGAAGTTTTGAGTTGTGAGTTCTGAGCCCGCGCCCGGCCAGTTCTCAGTTGTGAGTTCTGAGTTGTGAGTGGGCCCCCGCCCGGCCCCGTTCGGAAGTTCTGAGTTGTGAGGAGACCCATTCGGAAGCTCTGACTTGTGAGTTTGAGAAGACCGACCCTGCCCGTGCCTCAGAACTCAGAACTCACAACTCAGAACTTCGTGTGCCTCGGACGTTCTCGAAAAACGCTTTGCTGCTGACCGGACGGCCGAGGAACTTTTCAACGAGTTGGCGGGCCGGCGCTTCGCCTCCGCGACTCAGGATCATCCGACGGAACTTTCTGCCGGCCTCCGGATTCATCACGTTGTCTCCGAACTCGGAGAGCATGTCGAGAGCGAGAACCTTCGACCACATATAACCGTAGTAGCCCGCCGCGTAACCGCCTGTAATGTGACCGAAGGATCCGGGGAATTCGGTTCCCGGAACGTGCCCGAGAGGCGTGTCTCCTTCCATCGCCATCCAGAGGTCGAGGACGGAGCCGGACTCCGGGCCCGCGAGCGCCATGTCGAAGGCGGCGTACAGATGCTGGCGTGCGTAGTCGATGCCCTGGCCGAACCTGCGCGCTTCGTTGAGACGGTCGACCAGTTCCTGATCCATCAACGGACAGTCCGGGCATCGCTTCGCGATTCTTCGGAGACTCTCGAGCCTGCGCGCCCATTCCTCATACATCTGCGAGGGAGCCTCCACGAAATCGCGTTGGACGGACGTTCCCGAGTGGGCCGTGTACTCGGTTTCCGAGAAGACTCCGTGAAGAACATGGCCGATCTCATGAAAGAACGTCTCGAGCTCGTCGTGAGTCAGACCGTCCCGGTTGAAGTTCGTGACCAGCACGCTGATCGGCGTTCTGCCCGTTCGACGGCTGGCTCCGCGCACGGGCCACGCCGCAGCATGCTTGAACTTTCCCTCGCGCGGGAAGAGATCGAGATACATCCCACCCATGAATCTTCCCGACTCCTCGTCATGCACGTCGAAATAAACGACGTCTTCGTGCCAGACGGGAACCGCAACCCGCTCGAAACGGACACCGTAAAGCTGCTCCGAAACATCGAGCAGCCATTCGGTCGCAGGACGGGTCGGAAAATAGCTTCGCAACGCCTCCTGGTCGATCCGGAACCGACGCTCGCGCAGACGTTCCCGGAAGTAATTGACATCCCAGCGGTGCAGAACTACTTTGCCCGGTGGCTGACCCGTCATCTCGGCCTTGAGAAGCCGAAGCTCTTCGAGGTCGCGTTTCTCCGCCTCGATGACGATGGCTTTGACTTCCTCGAGAAACCGGTGAACCGTCTCGGGATTCTCAACCATCCGTCGCTTTGTGACGTAGTGCGCGTAGCTGGGTTCGCCGTAAAGAGAAGCGATCTCGCGCCGGAGCGTGACGATCTCGTCGAGGATCTCGATGTTACGCGGCGTACCGCGTCGTTGAAATGCGACGTAGTACCGTTCCCTGGCCGCTTCGCTGTGCGAAGAATTCATGAAGGGAATGTAGTCGGGTGAATCGAAACCCACATGAACGTTGCCGCGTTCATCCTTCGACACCCGATCGATCCAGCTCTGCGGAAGACCGTCGTACTCGGCGGGCGAGAACGTGAGTCTTTCCGGATTGTCCCGAACGTTCCTGCCGAATTCCTGATTAAGCTCTGTGATGCGGTCGCTGATTTCCTTGTAGCGATTTCGTTTCCCGGGCGGCAAGGCAACACCGCTATCCTCGAAAGCTTCGAGGAGGTCTTTCCGGAACTGCGACTGCGCCGCAGTTTCCGGTTTCACAGCCAGAACTCGTTCGTAGAGCTTTTCGTTCTGATAGAGCTCGGTCTCGAAACTCGAAATGTCGAGCGTGCAGCGGTCGGCAGCCTCCCGAACGCGCCGGTCGGGATGAACGTTGTTCAATATCGCAACGACGCCGACGACATTCTCCAGCTCGATCGTGTTGCTGTCCCATTGATCAAGAATGTTCTCGACGGTGACGGCGTCGAGGGGCACCTTCTCCATCGCCGCCACGTGCTCTCTCGCCTCGCGCAGAACCTGCGAACAAGATTTCAGTAGAGTCACGGCGTCGAGGATCGGCAGAGTGATCCGCTCGTCAACAGAAACAGGCGTGGATTCGGTTGTGGTCATGATGCGGCGGAAATGGTACGACGAAAGCCGTTCCCGGACGAAAGGATCGGAGGAACCTGTCCATCCTGAGAGGTCTTAATTAATCGCGGAGTGTCATCCCGAGCGTCGAGCGAGGGATCTGGGCGGTGGCCTTTGCTCAAGGATATCGATCGCAGTGCGTTTACGTCCCAGGACCCGCCGCCCGGATCCCTCGCTCGACGCTCGGGATGACACAGTCTCGCGCTACGACGCAGTCTCTCGCCCAGGATGACGCGCCTCCGTCCTCGCCGGCCGTATCATGAGCTGACGGCACAGCGTTTGATCACAAGGAGTCGCCATGGAGCACACTGACATGTTTCTCGAGCCGTGGCTGGGAAGGTACGTCCCCTGGTTTTACGTGAGCTCCTACTGGTGGACCGCATTCGGGCTTCTCGGAAACGTACTGTTCGGCTCGCGATTCATTCTTCAGTGGATCGCATCCGAGAGAAAAAAACAGATCGTCGTTCCTCCCCTCTTCTGGCACCTCAGCTTCTGGGGAAGCATCATCTCTCTCGTCTACGGACTTCATGTCGACAAGCTTCCTGTAATTCTCGGATACATCGCGCTGCCCCTCGTGTACGGAAGAAATCTCATGCTGCTGAAGCGATCCGGGGAGCCGCCCACGGCTGAGCACGTCTGAAAAAGGAACAGAAGTCATCCGAATTTCGTTGAACGACCCGATGAAATGGATCACCTCATGTGTCATCGCCCTTCTCGCAGCAGGAAGCCTTGCAGCGCAGGCGCCACCGCGAGTGAGCGAAAGCGTCGATGTCGGCTACGTCGTCGTGCCCTTCGTCATCCGCGATCGCGGCGGTCATCCGATTCAGAATCTTCGGGAACGGGATGTGACGCTTCTCGTGGAAGGAAAGCCCGTAGCGATCGACATGTTCGCAAAGGTCGGCGACGCTCCGGTCTCGTATACGATTCTTCTCGATGGCTCCGGTTCGATGGAGCTATCCGGAAAGATGGACGGCGCGAGACTCGCCATCCAGGAGCTTCTCTCGCGGCACTCGGAAGGTGACGACTACTCCCTTCATGTCTTCGCTGAGGGTGCTGTTCGGGAAGTCGTTCCCTTCACATCGCGTCCGACCGAAATCATGACCGCGGTGAGCGAAGTCAAGCCGTATGGCAAGACGGCGTTCTTCGATGCGCTTTCGATCATGCCTGAGAAAAGTCTGCTCGGAAAGAACGGCTCGAGGGCGATCATCCTACTGACTGATGGCTTCGACAACGCGTCATCCATGACCAGCGACGAGTTGACGAATTTGATCGGGGGCGTGGACGTGCCCGTTTATCCGATGGGTCTCCGGCCTGAAATCGCCGCCCACCCTGCCGCCAGACAGACCACCGACGCGCTCCTCGACCTCGACGTCCTGCGGGAGATTGCTACCGGCTCAGGGGGCAGAATGGCCGTGGTAAGCCAGCCCGAAAGCCTGCTTCTTGCCATCCAGGAGATTCAGCGGGAGCTTCGGGCACAATATCTGATAGGCTTCTCCCCAACAGGCCGGGGAGCAGTTCGCTATCGAACGATCGCATTGAAAGTCCCCGGCCGGGCCCGATCCGTGCATGTGCGCGGAGGGTATCGGGGAACGGAGCCGCCTCTGCAGGGGCGTTCGGACGCCGGGAAGTAAAGAATTCGAGATTGGAAACGGAAAGGAATCAGAATGAAAAGACTATCAGGATCTCTGCTTTCACTGGTTTTAATCGCGTCCTTCGGTGGCGGTTGTGCTACCACGACCACGGTCGACCGCAAAATCGCCGAGTCCCAGGCTCAGACCGACGCGAAGATCGAGTCCATGGGAGGACAGGTCGAAGATCTTCAGGAGCGTCAGACGGCCACTGAGGCCCGCGTCGAGGAGATCGGTCGAGGGGCCGAGGAAGCTCTCAAGAGGGCGACCGAAGCCGGGCTCCTCGCAAAGGGCAAGATCGCCTTCCAGCAGTCCTTCTCCGAAGACAACGTCCGTTTCCGCGTCGACTCTTACGAGTTGACCAAGGATGCCATGACGGCACTCGACGGGTTCGCAAATCGGGTGAAAGCGATGGACGGCGGAATCTTCATGGAGATTCAGGGCCACACGGATGACACCGGAAGCGCGGAGCACAACGACCGGCTCGGACAGCAGAGAGCCGAGGCCGTTCGTCGGTACCTTTCGCGTCAGCATCAGCTTCCGTTGGGAAGAATGTCGACGATTTCCTACGGCGATACGCTGCCGATCGAGAGCAACAGAAACCGGGCCGGACGTGAGCGTAACCGCAGGGTTGTCGTTGTGGTTCTCGAATAGTCTCGACCTTCAAGCCAGGAGAGGGGCGCCGGAAACGGCGTCCCTTTCACTCCCGTCAGGGTGCGAGTCGATCGATGACCCAGTTCCCGTTTTCGCGACGGTAGAGGAAGCGATCGTGCAGGCGGTCAGGTCTCCCCTGCCAGAATTCGATCGCGTCGGGTATCACGCGAAAGCCTCCCCAGTGAGGAGGACGCGGGACGTCCCCATCCCCGAACCGTCGCTCGGCTTCGGCCAGACGTTCTTCGAGGGTCTCCTCAGAGATCGTTCCGCTCTGGTTTGACGCCCACGCTCCAAGCTGGCTTCCCCGCGGGCGCGTGGCGAAATAGCGATCCGATTCTTCCTCGGTCACGCGCTCGACGACGCCGTCAACGCGAACCTGTCTCTGGAGCGGAGGCCACCAGAAGACGAGCGAAGCCCGTGGATTCTCCGCGAGCTCAATCGACTTGCGGCTGTCGTAATTGGTGAAGAAGGTGAATGCTCCCTGCTCGATCCCCTTGAGCAGGACGAGGCGCGCCGAAGGTCGTCCGCCCGCATCGGCTGTGGCGAGCGTCATCGCCTCGGGTAGTTCGCTGATCGCCGTGGAAGCGGCGTCGAACCATTCGCGGAACTGCTCGACCGGATCTGGATCCAGGTCCCGCCGGTGAAGCCGATCATCCCGGTACTCGTGTTTCGTTTTCTCGTTCATCAGGCGTCCATTTTAGTTCACTGAACGGCGAAGAGCTCGTAATTCGCGGTGCTGACAACACTTTGAAAGCGGGAAGCCATCATCCCGCGGTCCGCACCGAGCTGGGACTGTTCGTTGGGACCCACCACGATGTAGTCGACCTTGTACTGTTCGATCTTCTGCATGGCTTCCGGCCCTATTCGGTAGATGGTCCTGAGGTCCTCTTCACGTTCACGATAGTCGCGACCGTGGCTCCAGAGCCAACCCGGGTAGCTCATCAGAACCGGACGTCCGCTGAGCATCGGAACGGGATGGTTGTGCTGGAGGCCGACGGCGATGAGGCTGCCGGGCGCCGTGGAGGTCTTCACCTGCGACGCGAAGTCGAGCTCCTCGCTCGTGAGCATCAGCTGTCGCTCTCGTCCCCTCAATTGATTCAGGTTTGCCAAAACACCGGATGCAATCATCGTCAGCATCACGAGAGTAATCATGAATCGCACAGTGAACGCCGGATGTTTCCGCCACGTATCGACCAGAAGCGAAGATACGAAGATCGCGGAGGCAAGAAACCAGAGCAGCAGAATCTTGGTGTTGTCCCAGTCCCACGGCTGAAAGACGAAGAGATTCGCGACGATGAAGAGCGGCATGAAGGCGAGTAGAAAGCGCCGTCTGGTTGCGGCGATCAGATCACCCTTCCAGATCGCAATAAGAAGTAGAGGGATAAGAAGCCCGAGATTTTTCAACCAGAACCAGACCCAGTAGTCCGGCGACGCTATCCAGCCGATCTGAATCCGGAAGGCAGAGGCGGCACCTGCCGATCCGCCCTGCTGGAGCAAAAGTTGAGGAAGACCGATCACCGCCCAGACAGCAAAGAACACGAACCAGAGTCGCGCCGGAAAGAGCAGAAAGAGCACGGGGGTGATGAGTGCCAGAGACAACAGGATGCTGAGATTTGCGAGGGGCAGAAGTCCCGCGACCAGGCCTGCGGCGAGAAACGCATTCCGTCGCCAGCTTTCGATGCCTTCCAGCAGGAACGTCAGTGACAGCAGCCCGAGAGGAATCCCGTAGAGGAAACTCCGCTGCGGCTGAATGAGCGAGAAGAAGACGTTCTGGAATCGGAAATTTGCCGCCTCCTGCCGCGCGGCATCCCAGGACTGTCCTGCGAGCACCGACATGACCGAATGCTGACCATTCATTTCTGCGACCGTGAGAACCCAGCCGAGAGTGCCTCCGAGCAGAAAAAGAGCCGTCGTCACGGAGGCGACCGCCCGATCATCTGTGAGACGGACAGCGAAAGCGTAGATCGAGAGCAGGAGAAACAGTGAGAGGACGAAGCTCTGCAATGTGAGCGCTGTCGTCACAGGAACTCCGAACTGCACGAGGGCCGCAGCCGTGACCGAGGTCAGGTAGTGATAGGAGTGAGAAAACCCCGCATAGCGTGGGTCCTTCGGCGGGAAATTTTCGCCGAAGGCGAACGACGAGACATCTCCCATGTGGAGCGCCCAGTCCGCCCAGAATCCGATGTTGCTCGCCCATAGGCCGGAAGAATCCTGCGAATAGCCGCCTGCCCAGAACAGCGCCCACCGTATTGCAAAGGCTCCAAGGATTAGAATCGCGATCCATCCGAAAGAGCCGCGAAGAGCGCGCAGGTGGAGCAGAGACTTCGACGCACCTTCCTCTGAATCGACCGGTCGACGGGAACGCGCTCCCTTTCCTTTCGAACCTTCGACCATGGGTGGCGTTTCTGCAGGCTGACGAAGCAGCAGGATACCGCCTGCACACGCCGCAACTGCAACCACAATCGTCAGCCATACATGCAGACCCGTGACGCATGCTGCAGCGAGGATGACCAGCGATCCGATGACGATTCCGAGTGGAGCTCCGTATGCCCAGACCTCGAGAGGCCTCAGCAATTGCGAGCCATACCTGGCGAGCAGGACGAGGCCGAAGAAGCCGAGCGCCGCCAGCACCAGGATTGACGCAGCGATGGAGAGCAGGTGCACGGTTTACTGAAAGAAGAGCGGAAACCGAGAGGGATCGCTCTCATGCATCATCTCGTAGACGGTACGGAAGACGTCTTCGCGATTCGGTTTCGAGAAGTAGTCTCCATCTGAACCATAAGCCGGCCGGTGTGCCTTCGCCGACAGCGTCCTCGGTTCGGAGTCCAGCCACTCGTAGCCACGCTGCTTCTCGACGACCTGCTGCATCATGTAAGCGCTCGCGCCGCCGGGAACGTCTTCGTCGAGGAAGACCACCCGGTTCGTCTTCTTCAGCGACTCGACGAGCGTGGCATTGACATCGAACGGAAGCAGCGTCTGCACATCGATGATCTCGATATCGATTCCGACGGCAGCCAGCAGTTCCGCCGCATCGGCTGCGATACGGCAACAGGCACCATAGGTAATGACGGTGACGTCGCGGCCTTCCCGCAGAACCTCGGGCACACCCAGCGGAACGGTGAACGAATCCACGTTGTCGGGTCGCTTCTCCTTCGAACGATATCCGTTGAGGACTTCGACAACGATCGCAGGATCGTCTCCTGCGAGAAGCGTGTTGTAGAACCCCGCTGCCTGAGTCATGTTCCGCGGAACGCATACGTAGATTCCGCGCACCAGGTTGATGATTCCGGCCATCGGAGAACCGGAATGCCAGATGCCTTCAAGCCTGTGGCCACGGGTCCGGATGATTGCCGGAGCCTTCTGTCCGCCCGCAGTTCTCCATCGGAGAGTTGCAAGATCATCTGAAAGAATCTGAATAGCGTAAAGGATGTAGTCGAGATACTGAATCTCGGCGATGGGCCGGATTCCGCGCATCGACATCCCGATCGCCTGTCCGATGATCGTACATTCGCGGATCCCGGTATCGGCCACCCGGAGAAGTCCGTACTTTTCCTGAAGACCGGCGCAACCCTGATTGACATCGCCGAGCCGGCCGACATCCTCTCCCATCAGGACGAGCTGCGGATAGCGGCGCATTGCTGCGTCGAAACAGGCGTTGATGATTTCGAATCCGTTGAGGACCGGCGAATCGTCGCTGAACGTCGCAGCTGTCTCTTCCACACGAATGGCTGCAAGGGCAGAGTCACTGTACAGATCCGAGCCAATGCGGTCCTCGTTCGTCGCGCGCTCCTGCTGCATCCACTCGATCAACTCCCGGCGGTCCTCAGTTTCTTCATCGCGCGCTGCGATCAGGACCGACATCGCCGTCCGGAGAAGATCTCTTCGGAACGGTGACTGCATCCTTTCGAGCTCGCTGATGGCGGCTTCGATTGCCGTTTTTGCCGCGGAGCCCTCGACGAGCTTGCGCGCCATCCGGACGAGAGCTTCCCGCTCCCTGTCGATCGGTGCGCGATAATCCTGCCAGGCCTTCCGCTGAATCTCCCGTACGGCTTCGCGATCTTCGCTCTCGAAGCGGTCGAGATCCGCGGCCGTGGCGATTCCCTGCGAGAGAATCCACTCCCGCATGCGCACATTGCAGTCGAACTCTTCCTCCCACTGCAGACGCTCTTTCGATTTGTATCGCTCGTGGCTGCCAGATGTGGAGTGTCCCTGCGGCTGCGTCACTTCGGTCACATGGATGATCGCCGGCACATGCTCCATCCGGACGATCGACACGGCATTGAGATAGGTCTCGCAGAGAGCTGGGTAGTCCCAGCCTCGAGCTGTGTAGATGTCGTAACCCTGCTTCGTCCCCGCCTCCCGCTGGAAGCCGCTGAGGATGGCAGACAGATCGCCTTTCGTGATCTGGAAGTCGTTCGGAACCGAGATACCGTAGCCGTCATCCCAGATCGAGACGAGCATCGGCGCCTGAAGAACGCCCGCCGCGTTGATCGACTCCCAGAACATCCCTTCGGCCGTACTGGCGTTTCCGATCGTCCCGAATGCGACTTCATCGCCGTTCCGCGAGAAGCCTTCGAAGTCACGAAGGACGGGAACCTCCCGGTAGAGCTTCGAGGCATACGCGAGGCCCACGAGCCTGGGCATCTGCGAACCGGTGGGCGAGATATCGGACGATGAGTTTCCAGAAGCCTGCTGATCTCGCCATGCGCCGTCCGCACCAACCATGCGCGTGCCGAAATGGCTGTTCATCGAGCGACCGCCGGATGCCGGATCGAACTCGACGTCTGCATGGGCGTACAGCTGCGCGAAGAACTCTTCGATAGTCGCCATTCCGGTGGCGAACATGAAGGTCTGGTCACGGTAATAGCCGGAGCGAAAATCGCCGCTTCGGAAGGCCCGGGCCATGGCGAGCTGCGCGACTTCCTTGCCGTCGCCAAAGATGCCGAACTTGGCTTTTCCGGTCAGAACCTCTTTCCTTCCGATCAGGCTCGCCTGGCGGCTGCGGAATGCCACTCGATAGTCTTCGATGATGCTCTCGGGCGTGAACTCCATCTGTCGTGCCCGGGGTTGCGAGGTCAGTTCGTTCTTCATTGTCGGGTAGTGTAACGGATGGAGAGTCAGTATCCAGTGATCAGAAGTTTCTCGAGGGTGTCATCCTGAGCGAGAGACTGTCAACAATCCGGAAGTGTCATCCGAGCGATCGGTCTCGTAGGGGCGGCCCGCAGGCCGCCCGCACCCCGGGGGTACGGACGAGAGTGTCGGGCGGCCTGCGGG
>JBGSYJ010000342.1:0-9378 GCA_041750915.1 Thermoanaerobaculia bacterium
TGTCATCCTGAGCGAAGCGAAGGATCCCTGAATACTTGCGGTGAGGCTTCGAGGGAGGGGATCCTTCGCTTCGCTCAGGATGACACCGCGGTTCATTGCTCGCCACAATGACTTGTCCGTCATTCCGGAGTTCGGGGTGAGACGCTCAGACATCACGCTTCACCGGCGCCTCGCGCCATTAGATTGCTCAGTATTACGCTCAGTCCCTACTTGACCGAGACCCGCCAGCCCCTTCTGGCGAACTCTTCCGCACTTGCCCTTCCTTGACACTTCGGCGCGGGCGGTTCAATAATCCTTCCGGACATTGAGACGCAACGTAAACTGAACAATTGGAGAAATTTATGCCCGTAAAGGGTGATGAAGTCGCCGATCGCATCGAAGCGCGGATTCGAGAAGCCGTAGACAGAATGATGGGCGAGATCGACACGTCCATCCAGGATGTTCGTAAGGCCATCGAACAGCAGCTCGACGCGGCTGTTCAGAGCGTTCAGGCTGACGTCAAAGGATTCACTTTCCGTGGACACCTCGAAGAAGGCATCCGCGAACTGGAAGAGTCACTCACGTCGGGAGTGCCGCCGGCACCCGAGGGGCCCGGCACCGGCGAGCTGAGAACATCGATCCGAGCAATCGAGGCGGGGAAAAATCAGGTCGAGATCCTCACTGCCCTTCTCGAACAATGCCTCCAGTACGGCTCACGAAGCGCACTGATGATTCTGAAAGAAGAGACCTTCACCGGCTGGAAAGCCGCGGGATTCACCGCGCACGGCGGCAACGATGATCAGATGAAGCGTTTTGCCGCGAACCGTCACGGCGCTCCGCAGTTCGATCAGCTGCTGCGTGAGGAGCGCTCGATCGAATGGGACGGAGCGAACCTCGCGGAACGGTTCGGCGTGACGCCGTCCGACCGGGCGTTGCTCATCCCGATGGTCATCAAGGACAAGGTGGCCGCAGCGTTGTATGTCGACGTGACGGCCGAGGACGCAGATCGATTCGACCGGCCCTCCCTCGAAGTCCTCGTGTTTCTAACGGGACTTCTGATCGACACTCTGGCAATCCGCAAGAAGATTCCCTCCCCCAGCCTCAGTGCCGATGACACCGGAATCGAATCGTCTCAAAGTCCCGCATCGCCGCAGGCGCCAGCCGAGCCGAAATCGCAGGGATTCACCCAGCCTGAGACTTACGCGCCGCGCCCGACACCTCCGGACATATCCCCCGAGCAGACCGTCTCGATCAAATATCCGACATTCACACCGGGGGATCCACCAGAGCCTCCGCCAACAGCCGACGAAGAAGTTACGACCACTGCCGAGTCAGAACCAGAATCGAATGCCGAGCCGGCTACGGAGGAGCAGCGGTCGCCGTCGCGCACGTTCGAGCTGGCATCCGAGCCCGAGGCGCCACGCTCGTTCGAGCCTCCGGCAGATCAGGCCGACGAGGACGATCAGAGCGACGAAGGCGGATACGCGACTGCGATGTTTCCGACTATCGATCCGGCATCCCTGCCGCCGCCGGTCCAACCTGAACAGACTTCATCAACGGAACCGCCTCCTGCCGAGGAACCCTCGGGCGAGCCGGCGGCCGAACGGCCTTCGACCCAGTACATTCCACCTGCAGGCATCGAGCGGGGAGCCGCTTTCGGCGCGCGGAACACCGACGAGCGACGGCATGACGAAGCGCGGCGTTTCGCGCGGCTGCTCGTGTCCGAGATCAAGCTTTACAACGAATCGAAGGTCGAACAGGGACGAAGAGAGAGGGACGTTTACGATCGGTTGAAGGAAGACATCGACCGCAGCCGGCAGATGTACGACGACCGGGTTCCCGAGGACGTCCGCAACGGAACGAATTACTTCTATGAAGAGCTCGTCCGTATTCTGGCAGACGGAGACTCGGGGGCGCTGGGGATCTGATCCCAGTCTCTTCATGTAGTGTCATCCTGAGCCAGTGTCATCCTGAGCGAAGCGAAGGATCCCCTGAAGATTGGCCGCAGCGCATCGAGGAAGGGGATCCTTCGCTTCGCTCAGGATGACACGCGCTCGATCGCCGCATTGAACTGATCCGGCGCACACAGTCAGAATTCCAACGCACGGTTTCGGCGTTGTCGAGTCATGCTGCTGTTTTTCCGGTAAGAGAATTCGGACCAGCGGCGTGGAACCTGCACCGGATGTCACGACGATGCGACTCAGACCACGGCTGACCCGACCCGCTCGAAAGTATCTGTGGACCGCACTTGGAATTGCGGCGATTGCAGTGATCGTCGCCCTCGTCGCGGGCCCGCAACGTCCGCCCGACCGGCTGTCCGCAGGATCGAGACCACAGGATGTGCCTCCCGATCTGGCCCCCTTTCGCGAACCGTTCCTGGAGGGCATGGAAGCGCTGCAGAACGGAGACAGCTCCAGAGCGATCGAGTTGCTCGATGCGATGACCTTCGGAAGCCGGAAGGTCGAGCAGTATCGGCTGTACTACCTTGCCACGGCCCATCAACTCGCCGACCACCCGAATCGCGGCCGCCGCGCTCTGGCGACGATGTGGCGCGGCGCACCCGAGCTCGTCTACTGGCAGGACTCAGGCTTCACTCTCGCGTCCCTCTACGCATCCAGCGGAGACTTCGCATCCGCAGCCAGAATCTACCGCGACATTGCGGAGCGATCCGAGCATCCAGCGGTGGCCGCGACAGCGCGACAGGAGGCCGTCAGAGCGATGTTCTACGCGGGCAACCCCGCAGGCGCCTGGATGGCCGCGCGGGAGATCGCCATCGAAAGCCCGCGAACGCCCGAGGTGCGCTCGGCGATTCAGCTCGTGGCCGCGCTGTCCAATCCCCCCGGGCGGCAGCTATCGCTTGCCAGTGACGAGCGACTTCATCGCGCGCGAAGCCTCATCCGTGATGGCGATTCGAAATCGGCTCTCGCTGAGCTCGACAACATTCAGCAGGCGTCCGTATCCCTTCGCAACGAAGTCGCGCTTCAGCGAGGCCTCGCCCTTCACCGCCTGAAGCAGTACGAAGAATCCAACGCTCAACTCGAGCCCCTCACCTCGGGCGCGTTCCGTTACGCAATCCCCGCCCTCGATACAGCGGCAAAGAACTACGCTGCGATGGCGGCGGCGATCGACCCGGTGCGATACAAGACGGTGGTTGAGAAAAAGAAGACCGGCACCCGCAAAGTCAGACGGAAGACAAAGAAGGGAACGAGGACGGTCACCGAGGCCGTGTATCGCAACGTCAGCCGGCGCGTCGAACTGATCGATCTCGAGGACAAGAAGAAGAAGGAAGAATACGAGAACCTTCGAATCGAGCGACTGCAGGATCTTCTGTTGCTGAAAACCACTCCCGAGCTCCGAAAGCAAACACTCCACACGCTGGTTGCCGTCGCGACCGAGAAGAATCAGAACGATTACATTCAGGAGCTCGTCACGCAGCTCGTCGCAGTGGACCCGCGGGACGATACCGCCCTTCAGCGTTTCTGGGATCAGGGCTGGGCGGCTTACCTCGATGGCGATCACGAAACCGCGCGCGCACGGTTCCGCTTCATCGACAGAACCTACATCAATCCGAACATCAAGCGGCAGGCGCGGTACTGGTTCGCCCGTTCGATGGAGAAGAGCGGTGGCAAGGAAGAGGCGCAGAAGATCTATCAGGAGCTCGTAGGCGCGCCTTACGTCGATCTGTACGCAAAATTTTCTGAGTCGCGCGGTGCAAAACGTCCCGCCGGTCCGATCAGGGACCCCGAGACGGAGACGCGTGAATGGGGAGAGATCGCCGATACGGAGATGCCCGCTGAGCTGCAGCTCGCCTATGAGCTCAACGCGCTCGGCCTACCCCGAGAAGCGAGGCTCGAGATTCAAAACAACGTCAACGAAACCAACCGTCACTATGCCGATGCCGTTCTTGCCGATATGTACTACAACGCCGGATCGTTCGACCTCGCGGCGGTCATGATGAAGCGAGCCTTCCCGGCGATCGCTACCGTCGAGCAGGACCGCGTTCCGCGCTACTTCATGGAAATGTACTACCCGCGCCAGTATCAGGAGCAGATCCTCGAGCAGGCGAAGGCGCGCAATGTCGATCCCTATCTCGTCATGGGTCTGATCCTTCAGGAGAGCCGCTACAACCCGGAGGCGCGCTCACGTGTCGGCGCGACCGGACTGATGCAGATCATGCCGCCCACGGGCACGGAGCTCGCCACGAAGATCAACCGCCTCTTCACCGAACGGCGCCTGACCGATCCCGCATACAACATCGAGCTGGGTACCTTCTACCTCCGTCACCTGATCAACATCTTCGACGGAGTCGATGAACTGGCAATCGCGGCGTACAACGGAGGCCAGGGCAATGTCAGGAAGTGGCGCCGTTCGAATCAGCGTCCCCTCGACGAATTCATCGAGAGCATTCCTTTTTCAGAGACCCGCAATTACGTGAAACGGGTCACGCTGCTCCGCGGCACCTACCGAGAGCTCTCGAGCCGCGTCGAGATGACGAGCGCATCGGCGAAACCTTCCCGATCCCCCGGGGTGCAGAGGGCCAAGGCCGAACCGCAGGAATGAGCGGATCGGGATAACAAACCGGTGCTTCGAGCGAGCGGGCTCGTAGCGGCGAGGAAGTGAAACGATCCTGTCATCCCGAGCTTGGTTGTGCGGGCGGGAGGGGCGAGGGATCTCGGGTGATGGTACACACAGCTACCGATCGACCTCCGCCGCCACCCTGTGCCCATCACGATTCACGAATGTACTACCGCCGGAAGATCCCTCGCCCCTCACGCCCGCCCGCGCTTGCTCGGGATGACAAATCGTGTGGACCTGCCTGAGGTTCTTCAGGACGGTTCAGGTGAAGCAAAGAACGACACTTCAACAATACCTGTAACAATATCCAAAATATTGGATCGCGCTCCGTCCAGGCATACTCTGAGAGAGTCTCTCCATCAATAGAATGAGTACTTTACGGCGCCATCCGGCACGGCACCCCTGTTGAAACGAGGGAATTGGAAAGTTGAATGATCCGTCCGAAACCCTCCTTTCAGAGCATCGTTATCGCCGTCCTGACGCTTGCCGTCATCGTGGGAGGGTTTCACTCCTTCCAGAGAAAACGCTCGTCATTCGAGCGACTCGACTTTCAGTCCTCGAGGGTGAACGGCGCCATCGAGATCGATGCAGTGGATCCCGGCAGCGGAGCTGACAAGGCAGGGCTGCGACCGGGCGATCTTCTCCTGGCCGTGAACGGAATTCCAGCCGGTGAGGTGACTGCGTTCCGCGACACCATGCGGGGAGACGGCCGTCCCGTCGCGCTGATCGTCGCCCGCGGCGCCGAGATTCTGTCGATCCTCTACCGCGCCCCGGAGCTGAAGATCGAATACACCTATCTCTTCTTCACATTCACCGGGTTTCTCTATCTCTCGATCGGACTCTTCACACTCTTTCGAGGCGCGCGCGGCGAGAGTCTTCTTTTTTACTTCGTGACGCTGCTGACGTTCGTCGTCTACGCCTACTCGCCCGACTCCTCGAGGATCGACCTGACGTACAAAATCCTATACCTCGTCGAGGAGTTCGCGAGGATCATCCTTCCGCCATTGACACTCCACTTCTTTCTGCGCTTTCCGCGGCCGCTTCTCGAGAACAGACTTCAGGTATCCGCTCTCTACTTCCTTCCCACGCTTCTGATTCTCTGGAACATCAACTTGTTCGTGTTCGGGAACGCGATTCCGATCACCTCGCCCGCAGTTGCATTCCGGTTCATCGAACGCTGGGAGATGCTGCACTTCGCGATCTACTTCACTCTCGCCTTCATCGCGCTCGCATACAGCTACAGGACGGCACCGGCCATCGGGCAGCGAAAGCAGTTGAAATGGATTCTTCTCGGCATGGGTGTGGGATTCATTCCGTTTCTCCTCCTCTACCTGATTCCATACATCGTCAAGGGAGTCGACTCGGCGTACACCTCGATCGCGATCATCCCGCTCGCGCTGATCCCCCTCGCATTCGCAGTCTCGATCCTTCGCTACAAGCTGTGGGACGTCGAGGTGATCATCAAAGAGATCCTCGCGTACACGGTCACATTCGTCTTCGGTATCGTGGCGTTCTCGACGGTGAACCTCGTTCTCTCGACATGGATCGAAGAGCACTTCGCGCTCGAGCGCAACTTTCTCGCATTCACCTCGGGACTCCTGATCGCAGGCGTGCTCGTGCCTGTGAAAGGGCGTATCGAATCGATCATCGAGATGTTCGTCTACCGCGATACGTACCGTCATCGCAAGGCGATTCTCGATTTCGCTCAGGAGCTGGCGACGTTCCACGATCTTCACGAGCTCATCGAGATGGTCCGGGAGAGAGTGGCGGCCGCGATCAACGTTCACCAGATGAACCTGTACGTCCGCGACGGCGGCTACTTCGTGGTCTACACTCGCGAGCCCGGCCTGCCGATGCGGTTCATCGAGTCGGAAATCGGAGAGCTGCCCCAGGATCGCCCGCTTCTTCTCGATCAACCCCGCCTTCCGGAAGCATCGGATGTCCCGATGACCCTTCTGCGCCACGGCTACCGCTACCTCTTTCCGCTCCGGCATCGCGGCGAGCTTCAGGGAATTCTTCTCGTTGGCAACAAGGGGGAGCAGGAGCCGCTCTCCCGCGACGACATCTACCTGATCGGCTCGCTCACCTCCTCGGTCGCTCTCGCAATCGAGAATGCGAGACTTTACGGTCGACTTCGAAGACAGCTCGATGAGATCCGGACGCTGAAGGAGTACAACGAGAACATCATCGAATCGTCCTCGTCGGCGATCGTCGTCATCTCAGCCGACGGCACGGTGCTCACGGGCAACAACGCATTCTGGACGCTCGTGGGAACGGGACCGGAATCCGAGGAGACCATCGAGCAGCTGTTCCCTCCGTTCAAAAAACTGGAAGGGAGCAACGGGACTGCTCTCGAAGTGCACTTCACGAACCGTGTCGGAGAAGATAAAGAGCTCACCATTTCATCGAGCCCGTTCAACGCCAGCGGCGCACCCGCCGGCACGAGCGTGCTCATCATCGGCGACATTTCCGAGCGCGTCCGGCTGGAGCGCGAGCTTCAGGACAAAGACCGCCTCGCGGCCCTCGGCCTCCTAGCGGCGGGTGTCGCGCACGAAGTCAACACGCCGCTCACGGGAATCTCGTCCTACGCGCAGCTTCTCATGGCGGATCTGAATCCGGATGATCCGAAGTACGCCATCCTGCGCAAGATGGAGCAACAGACTTTCCGCGCTTCCCATCTCGTGAACAACCTGCTCAACTTCGCGCGGACCCGATCCGGTTCGATGGAGACGGTCGACATGGCGGAGTTGGTCCGAAGCACGCTTTCGGTGAACGACAACCTCCTTCACACACGCGACATCGCCATTCACGTCGGCGAGCTTCCGGCCCTGAAAGTTCTCGGCGACATCTATCAGCTCCAGCAGGTCCTGACCAACCTGCTTCTCAATGCGCGCGATGCAGCCGGCAACGGCGGAAATGTCTGGATCTCTCTCGAAGCAATCGGAGACCGCGCGGTGCTCTCTGTGCGGGATGACGGCCGCGGCGTTGCGGAGGAGCTGAGAGATACGATCTTCCAGCCGCTCGTAACCACCAAACGTGGTCAGGGCGGCACAGGACTCGGCCTTGCGATCAGCGATAGAATCGTTCGATCACACGGGGGAGAGATCTCTCTGGCGAGCCTCCCGGGTGAAGGTGCAACATTTTCAGTCTCGTTACCGTTATGGATAGGTAACAGAGGCGACAATTAAGTTCACAGAAGAACACCATAGCTGTCATAGCAATCGCAACAGGTAACGACCGCGTCATCCTCAGCGATCCATCAGCAAACGAGCTGCGAAACTTTCGAATGCGAATACTGATCATCGACGACGAAGAAGTTCTCCGGGATGTCCTCGAGGCCGTGCTCCGGCGCGAGGGCTTCGAGGTGGTCCTTGCGGCCACCGGCGAGGAAGGACTCTCGCTCCTCGACAACGACGAAATCGATCTGGTCGTCCTCGACATGATGCTTCCCGGGATCAGCGGTATCGAAACACTCCGCTCGATCAAGGAGACCAATCCGGGCCTGCCCGTCATCATCATCACGGCATACTCGAGCATCGACGGCGCCATCGAGGCGATGAAGCAGGGCGCTTTTCATTACATCCCGAAACCGTTCAAGAACGAAGAAGTCGTCCTGACGGTCAACAAGGCCCTCGAGCAGAACCGGCTTTCGAAAGAGAATGCGCGACTGAAGGCCGAGCTCTCCCAAAAGTATTCGTACGCGAACATCATCGGCAAGAGCGAGCCGATGCGGAAGATCTTCGAGCTGATCAGCCTCGCCGCTCCTTCGCGCTCGAACATTCTGATCGGAGGCGAATCGGGAACCGGTAAGGAGCTCGTCGCCAAGGCGATCCACCACGGGAGTCCGCGGCACAGAAACGCCTTCGTGACCGTCAACTCCGGCTCGCTTCCCCCGGAGCTCCTCGAGTCGCACCTGTTCGGACACGTCAAGGGAGCATTCACGGGCGCGATCTCCTCGAAGCGCGGGCTGTTCGAAGTTGCGGACGGCGGGTCGATCTTTCTCGACGAGATCGGCACGATCAATCTCGAGACGCAGGCGAAACTACTTCGTGTCATCCAGGAAAAGGAGTTCATGCGCCTCGGCTCGGTCGAGACGATGAAAGTGGATGTCCGCATCGTGGCGGCGAGCAATGCCGATCTTCAGGAGCTCGTTCGCGCCGGCACGTTCCGCGAGGATCTCTTCTACCGCCTCAACGTCATCACGCTCCAGCTGCCCCCGCTCCGCCGCAGGCGCGAGGATATCCCTCTTCTCATCGCCCACTTTCTGACCAAGTATTCCGAGGAGAACCGGAAGAAGGCCCCGGAAGTGACCCCGGATGCGATGCGGATCCTGATGGATCATCCATGGCCGGGAAATGTCCGCGAGCTCGAGAACACGATCGAGCGCGCTGTCGTGCTCGCAACGGGTGACAAGATTTCTGCCGATCTGCTCCCCGACTACCTCCGATTCCCGATGCAGACCGATCAGCCGTCGATGTTCGTCCCGACAGATGGACTTTCCCTCAAGGATTCGGTGTCGCTCTATGAGCGCAACATGATTCTCCAGTCGCTCGAGCTTGCGAATGGCGTTCAGAAGAAGGCCGCCGAGCTGCTCCATCTCAAGCCATCTACCCTCAACGAGATGATGAAGCGCCTCGGAATCCAGTGGCGCACAGGGACCTCCTCCCACTCCTCGCCCGCAGACGAAGAGCCCGCCGCGGTGCTGTAGGGAGCCTGTGCCGCACTCCAGCCGTGTCATCCCGAGCGTCGAGCGAGGGATCTGGGCGGGGGCCTTATTGCCGTGAATTATTGGACAGGGGCCCCCGCCCAGATCCCTCGCTCGAC
>JBGSYJ010000343.1:0-21265 GCA_041750915.1 Thermoanaerobaculia bacterium
GTGCCTACGAGCACTGGCTGTCCCGTCTCGTTGAGCTCCTTGATCTCTTCGACGATCGCCTCGTACTTCTCACGCTCGGTCCTGTAAACCAGGTCGGCGTGATCGAGTCGGATCATCGGGCGGTTCGGCGGAATGACGACGACTTCGAGCTTGTAGATCTTGTCGAACTCGGCCGCTTCGGTGTCGGCGGTCCCCGTCATGCCGGACAGCTTGTCGTACATCCGGAAGTAGTTCTGAAACGTGATCGTAGCGAGCGTCTGGTTTTCCGCCTCGATCTTGACGCCTTCTTTGGCTTCGACCGCCTGATGGAGACCGTCTGACCAGCGGCGCCCCGCCATGAGTCTGCCGGTGAACTCATCGACGATGATGACCTCGCCGTCCTTGACCACATAGTCGACGTCGTGCTTGTACAGCTTGTGAGCGCGCAGGCCCTGGTTCACGTGGTGGATCAGCTCCATGTTCGACGACTCGTAGAGGTTGTCCACACCGAGAAGTTTCTCGGCGTGCAGAACTCCCTCTTCGGTCAGCACTGCCGTGTGCTGCTTCTCGTCGATCTGGTAATCCTCTTCGATGAGCTTCGGAATGATGCGGTCGACGGCGTAGTACTTGTCGACCGATTCTTCGGAAGGTCCGCTGATGATGAGCGGCGTGCGCGCTTCATCGATCAGGATGGAGTCGACCTCGTCGACAATCGAATACGCATGCTCACGCTGGACCATCGCTTCGAGATCGAACTTCATGTTGTCACGCAGGTAATCGAACCCGTACTCGTTGTTGGTGCCATAAGTGACGTCGCAGCCGTAGGCTTCCTGCCGCTCGCGATCACCGTGATTGTTCTGGATCACGCCTACGGTGAGGCCGAGAAAGCGGTAAAGGCGGCCCATCCACTCCGAATCGCGGCGCGCGAGGTAATCGTTGACCGTGACCAAATGCACGCCGCGCCCCGTGAGCGCGTTGAGATAAACCGGCAGGGTGGCGACGAGCGTCTTGCCTTCACCCGTTTTCATCTCGGCGATCTTGCCGTTGTGAAGGACGACGCCACCCATCAGCTGGCTGTCGAAGTGCCGCATGTTCAAAATGCGCTTGCCGCCCTCGCGGCAGACAGCGAACGCCTCGGGAAGTATCTCGTCCAGCGCGGCCTGCAAATCGGTCTTCGCCAGCTTGACGGCGCCCTCGTTGACGGGAGTTTCGTCTTTTGCAGCACGGAGCGCATCGACCTGCGGTTTCAGCCGTTCGCGAAACTCCGCGGTCCTGGCCCTCAGCCCGTCATCGCTCAGGGCGCTGATCGCCGGCTCGAGCGCATTGATCTGCTCGACGATCGGGATCATCCTCTTGACGTCCCGCTCGTGCTTGGATCCGAAGATGCTGGTCAGAATCTTGTCAATCATCGATGTCGTGGTCCTTGGGTGAGCCGGGAAACCAGCTCAGCAGATAGATAGTGACTTCCGACCGCCAAAAATTTCAACAGACGCGGCGCTCAAGCCTATCATCCGCCATCCGACCAACCAAAAGCGTGCTCGCGCCAGGACCTGAAGATTCGTGGAACTCGAAGCGCCCTCACCCCTGACCCCTCTCCCGCGGGGAGAGGGGAACCGCCGCCCTTGCCGCGGGGTGGTGGTGCCCCTCTCCCGGCGGGCATAGGCGCTAACTTTAGATCGTAGTCTGCTCAAAAGAAGCAAATGTTGAATCGGTCTCTTGGCCGGGTCCGGGCGTCAAAGTTAGCGCCTATGCTCCCGGCGGGAGAGGGGTCAGGGGTGAGGGAGCCCCGAGGGTATAAAGAAATGCGGGCTACGGACTGCCCTGCAGTGTCAGAAGGTGTCTGTGCGTGGCGACGGATGCATAGCCGAGAAACAAGACGAGCGAAAAGTAGGCCGCGGCGATCGTCACACGCTGATTCATCCGAAGGTCGTAGAACACGTCGTTCCGCTCCTCGGTGATCGTCTTGTACACCTGGTAAAGCGCCACGATCAGAACCAGAAGAAGAAGCGGGCTCCTCCACCGAATCATCATGTAGAACAGAATCAACCCGCCAAGTACCCACATCCACTTCGTGATCGCCGCCGAGATTCTTCCCCCGTCGAGCACGCCGACGGGAAGCAGGTTCAGCAGATTGATGATGAAGCCGGCGAATGCGACGATCAGAAAGAGCACGTTGTCGGTGGCGTTGAAGATACCCAGTGAGATGACCGAGGCAATCGTTCCGGCGATCGGACCGGCGAGCCCGATCTGCGCATCATCGAACGCGTTCGATGGCTGCTGCTTCGGCGTCACCGCGCCCCCCAGAAACGGGATGAAGAGCATCGCTCCGATCTGAAGGCCCTTCTTACGCATCATCAGCGCATGGCCGATCTCATGAACCAGCGTGATCAGCACGAACCCGATCACGAATCCCCACCAGCCGGTCTTCAGAACGTAGGCAACGATCGTCAGCGCCATCGATCCGGCCGTCACGGCCAGCGACGCGATGCTGAAACCTTCGAATGGATTGACGAAAAGCCACTTGAACTTCGCAACGATAAGATAAAGGAGGCCCTTGAGCTTGAGCAGCAGCAGACCGACCGTGATGAGAAGCCCGCCGGAAAACTTCAGAATGCTTGCACGCGGACGCGCGCCGTCGGCACGCGCGGCAGACACTTCCTTCCCAGGAGGTTCGGCAGGAACAGAGAGGGGGCTCATTCGGAGAGAACGGTTTTTACAACGCCCGGCCTGTCCGGAAATTCCGACTACCTGCGAGGTGATCCGCCTGGCGTCGTACGCGTTCGATGCTGAATTTCAGCAGAACTGCGAACCCGGCGCCCCGGTCACCGTACACTGCACCAAATGAAGATCGCCGCCGCCCTCCTATGCCTCGCCCTCCCCGCGACGGCTTCCTCCATGCCTGATGTCGATCAGTTCGTCGCCGAAAGAATGAAGCGGCACCTCATCCCCGGGCTGGCACTCGTCGTCATCCGCAATGGCGAAGTGATCCACCGGCGAGGGTTCGGCGAGCTCGACAATACGCGGCCCGTGATCATCGGCTCTCTCAGCAAGGCGGTTACAGCAACGGCGGTGATGCAGCTCGTGGACGATGGAAAGATCGAACTCGACGCCCCCGCGCAACAGTATCTGGGCAACTTCAGATTCAGCGATCCGGCAGCAGCTGCCGTGACCGTGCGCCACCTCCTGAATCAGACCAGCGGCATTCCGCAAAAAGCTTCCAGGGCCGGCGATCACGACGCCACGCTCGCTGAGCATGTCAATGCACTCCTCGAAGTCAGGCTCGTCGCCGTGCCGGGCGAGCGGCACATCTACTCCAGCCCCAACTATCAGATCCTCGGAAGAATCGTGGAACTGGTGAGCGGCCTTTCGTTCGGCCAGTACGTGCAGCAGAGAATCTTCGCGCCTCTCGGAATGTCATCGAGCTACGTCGAAGAGACTCCGAATCTCGCGCCGGGCCACAACCTCTGGTGGGGTTTCGCCGGCCCGTCGTTCTACCGGTTCGAGCCGGGCCGCCTGCCTACGGCGTCAATCATTACCAGCGCGGACGACCTCTCGCGCTTCGCCCTCTCACACCTTGGAGTGGGCACTCAGATCCTGACACCCGCGTCGCTTGCGCTGACACATCAGGGGGCGGCGGAAATGAGCGGCTTCAGCTACGCGATGGGGTGGCGCCAGGGTACGACAGCGGGCGTCCCGTCCCTATGGCACGGAGGCGCGGTTCCCTCATATCGGGGCGCCGTCGTCCTCCTCCCCGATTCACAGTCAGCCGTCATCGTCCTTTCGAACGTCTCGACCCTCTTCGCAGATCACACGCGCGAGCTCGCAGCCGGAACCGTCGCCATCCTGGAGAAGCGACCGCTGCCTGAAGGATTCAGGCCGCTGCGTACGACCTATATCGTGATCGCGCTGCTGTCGGCAGTATTGGTCGCGCTTCAGATTCGCTCACTCGTGAGAGCTCTGCGAGGAAAGGGAACGCCATCGAAGAGATCATTGGTCGTTCTCTTCGATCTGATGATCCCCCTCGCCGTGGTGCTCATCCTTCCCCGCGTGACCGGCATTTCATATCGGGGAATGCTGGAGGCTGTACCCGACATCGTCGCGACGGTCGGGGCGCTGATCCTGCTGGGCGTGATCACGGGACTGGCGAAACTTCGCAGAACGGCTTGAGCTCAATGCCGGGAGTGAAGCGCGTGTCATCCTGAGAGGTTGTGAAAAACTCAACCAGGATGTGGGCATCCTCGCGCGATTAATTCACAGCCACTGACACGCGCTGGTTTGCCGCTTCACTCACCTTCGATCGCCTGGCCTACTTGTCGATCGCCCTACCTATTGAATGTAACCAAGGCTGCGGAGGCTCCGGTAGTACTCCTCGTCAACGTTCGGACTCGACGTCTCTTCGCGACGCGCGCCGTATGAAGGAATCCGCGCCTGAGAGCTTCGCGCCCTGATTGAACTGCCCTCCATCTCATTCGACGCGGGAAATCCGGCATGATCGAGGAGCGTCGGAGCGAGATCTGCGGCATCGACAGCCTCGGGCAGCGGCATAGTCGACGCCGCGATCCCTTCGCCTGCCTGGCTCTCTCCCGGCAGCCCGACCACAAGAATCTGATAACCGCGTAGCCTCAGCTCTCCGACCAGCGCGCGAAGGCCGTCCAGAATCGTCACGGATGCGGCGACCCGAGCGGCCGTCTCCTCGTCGACCCTGTTGAGGACGATGTCGAGAGCGGGCAGGTAGACGGTTGCCAGCGAAGGCTGGACGCGATCGACAGCTTCCAGAAGTCGGGCCGCGGCGATGACATCGATCTCCCGCGCAGTCTCGATAGCGGTGGTCGAGCTTCGCGATGCAGCCTTGAAGATCTCCTCCTGGGGTATCGAGATCAGCGATGGACCGTCGCTGGCTGACGCAGTCCACCAGTTCACCGCAACTGAGGTGAGCCCGCGGGCCGCTGTGATCTCCCATACGAAGTCGCGTTGCCGGACAGTCGGAGGAAGTGGCTGCCGGAACGCAAGACCCAGCGCGGGAGCGATTCTCGTCATAACGGGATCCCGCTCGGAGATGGATTGAAGGACGCGGCTGCTGGAAAGGAAGCGCAGTCCGTCGATAGCTCGAACCCCGTGAAACCGCGGCGAGGTACCGGTTCCGACCGACGCCCAGCGCTGGGGAGCAGCGCCGACGGGAGAAGAAGCAACGGGCGCCGTCTCACCCAACTCGCTCTCGAGATCCGTCCTCGCCTCGAAGAGTTCCAGTGTGAGCCCGTCGACCGCGATCAGGACAACACGTTCAGAGGGCGCGGTGACGATCACCTGCTGCGGGGGTTCCTCGTCGACTCTGCTGCCGGTCATCACGAGTGGCGCGATGACTGCCGAGAGCAGCAGCACCCCGCCCGCTGCCAGAGGCCCTCTCCTCGAGCGTCGCCTGCTCTGCGGAATTCTGCGCGTCTCGTGAATCGAGAACGACAGCAGCGCAGCCGCGAACACGGTGCTCATCACGATGAAGGCGAGCAGCATCAGCGCACTGCCTGCGGCCAGCTGCGGAATCGTCGACTCCTGCCGGAACCCTGTCCACCAGTATCCAGTCGCGGCGACGATGAGCCCACCCATGACCATCGAGGAGATCGTCAGAAACCGCTGGGACTCGACCCCGAGCGACGGCCGGAGCTTAAACATCAGCGCGCCAACGAGCACAAGACCGAAGATGCCAGCGAATGAGACCGCGAGATAGATCGCTGCAATCCACACGACTTCCACTGCGCCGATCGGAAGGTTCTTCCAGACCGTCAGCAGCACGAGCGGTGCAGCGACGAACGCGCAGCAGGACACGGCCGACTTGAGGGCCAGCAGAAGAAGTTCGCTCCAGAAAGTTCTGGAGCTCCACGGATCGAGCGCGAACCACCGCTCAAAGCCGCGGGACAGATAGCCGAGACTCTTCAGTTGCGCGCGGAGATCGTCGACCGATTGCATGCGGCAGCGCGCCGGTCTACTTCTCGCGCACCATCACGATGAGAGTCCGGTCAACGACCTCGCTCTTCGAAATATCGAAGTAAGGACGCTGAAGGTTGACGCGCGGCAGCGTCTCCTGCGCCTCGAAGTACGCTCCGCGATAGGCCCCGCTCGCCTTCGAGACGTCCGTGCCGGCGGCGAGCTTCTCGATGATCGGAGCGATTGCCTGCGTATCCGTCCCGATATCTCCCGTCAGGTAATAAGCCGATGCCCTCGTCGTCTTGAAGCTGTTTGCTTCGTTCTCTGCCAGGGTATATCCGTACTTCCCAGCATAGAACTTCGCGACCTCTTCCAGTGGAGCATCGGTCTCGTAGACCGCAAGCGGCGGAGCATCGACGGCTTCCGGCTGCATCACAAAATGAGCACGCCGCAACAGATCTGTCTGCGCATCGGCAAACTGCGCGCCCGGATAGACCTGGAAATTGAAAGCCTTTGCCTGAACCTCTGCTGATTCCTGATCAGACAGCGGCTCGGCCCTTTCCCCTCCGCAGGCGAGGGTAAGAAACATCAACACTGTGACTGCAATGACTCTTTTCGACATGGGATCCTCAGGCGTCTGATTTGGCGATGCCCAGATACTTCTCGGGCGATACGCCGACAATGTTTTCGAACTGCTGGGAGTAAGACCTCACTGCTCCGACCGGCTCATCGAGAAAGATCCGCTCGACGCGGAAGAGCGGGACAAACATGGTGACGAGATCGAGCGTCTGCTCGTCGCCTCTCGCGACCTGCCGGACCCAGTCATCGAAGCTATCGAGATTGATCGCGAGAACCGTCACTCCGACTGCGGAAAGCGACTGCAGAACTCCCCAGAACTTTTCTTTCGGATTGATCAGGTTCACGATTACCAGCGATGAAGGGTGAAGGGCTTCCATCACGTACGGCCGCCGTTTCCCATCCAGTCGTCGTTGCCGGTCGCCGTCACGAACGATTCGGCATTGATCTTCTCGCTGAGCTCGATCAGAACTCCGTTCGCCGCCGCCGGATGAAGAAACGCGACGCGACATCCGTGCGCTCCCGGAACAGGCTCCGGGTTGATGAGACGGTACCCGAGCGACTGAAGTCGTTCGAGATGTTCCTCGATGCCGGTGACGCGAAAACAGAGATGATGGATTCCCTCGCCCCTCTTCTCGATGAAGCGACCGACTGCTGAATCGGCCGACAACGGCTCGAGCAACTCGATGCTCGTGTCGCCGGCCGAAAGAAACGCCGTTTTCACTCCCTGCGATTCGACCGTTTCTGTGTGGTCGATGGACATGCCGATCGCTTCGTAGACGCTTGCGGCATCGAGCGAGCGGACCGCGATGCCGACATGGTCGAGCACAGGCCTGATGTCCACTCCAGCCTTCGGATTGTCGTCTCGATCGTTCATCTCATTTTCCATCATGGCCGAACACTCACTGCCTTAGCCATTACACTCCCGTGGCGTCCGCCCCCCAGATGTGTTTGTGAAGTTGCGTCTGGAATCTCGCCTGCACCCGGTCCTCGAGCATCCACCCGGCCAGCTCCTGCATCGGCATCTCTTCCCACACGGGAGAAAAGAGCAGCGCACGGTTGTGCAGCTTATACGTCTCGATGACTCCCAGCGCCCATTCGTAGTCCCGGCGGTCGGAAATGACGAACTTGATCTCGTCTTGCGGGCGGAGCCTGTCGAGATTCGACCAGAGATTCTTCTCCTCTTCGCCCGATCCCGGACATTTGACGTCGATGATCAGCCGTGCCCGCGGATCCACCGGCGAGACATCGATCGAACCTGACGTTTCAACGAGCACTTCGAAGCCCTCATCGCACAGCCGCCGGATGAGATCGAGAGATTCGGGCTGCGCCAGTGGCTCACCTCCCGTCACTTCGACCAGCGGGCAACCATACGCTCTGACGCGTTCTACCACTTCATCGATCGTGACTTTCGTTCCGCCGATGAAGGTGTATTCGGAGTCGCACCATCGGCACCGGAGATTGCAGCCAGTCAGCCGGACGAACACGCAGGGCAGGCCGGCGAAAGACGACTCTCCCTGGATCGAGTGGAAGATTTCGGTCAGACGGATCATGAATCGTATCGAGTGGGGTCGGCGACACCGGCTTCAGCGAATCCCTCTCTTCTAAGTATGCAGGAGTCGCAGTGGCCGCAGGCGAGGCCTCCGGAGGCGGGATCATAGCAGGAGTGGGTGATCGAATAATCGACTCCCAGCGAGGTCCCGAGCGCGATGATATCGCGCTTCGACATATCGAGGAGCGGAGTGACGATCCTCGGCGTCCGGTGCTCGATTCCGCTCCGCGTTCCGTTGAAAATCACCTCCTGGAACGCGTCGATGAACGCAGGACGGCAGTCCGGATACCCGCTGTAGTCCACGGAGTTGACTCCGATCCAGATCTCTTCAGCACCTGCCGCTTCGGCGTACCCGAGTGCGATCGAGAGGAAAATCGTGTTGCGCGCGGGGACATAGGTGACGGGAATCTGAGCCGTGTCGGCCCCATCACGCGGAACTTCGATGTCAGAAGTGAGCGCGCTCGCGCCGAACTGGCGAAGGTCGATCCGGAATACTTTGTGGTCCTCGACACCTGCAGCCGCCGCAACGGCCGCAGCCGCACGCAGCTCGATTTCGTGCCGCTGGCCGTAGTCGAACGACAGCGCGAGACACTGCCGTTGCCGCTTCCGTGCGACCGCGAGAATGGTCGCGGAGTCGAGTCCGCCGCTCAGGAGAATGACAGCCTTCTGATTTCTCATCGTTCTACGCCTACAATACAGCGTAATGATCGCTTTCTCGCCCTACGAGATCCTCAACCGGAAACGACGTGGTGAGGCCCTCGATGCCGGCGAGATCGCGGGGTTCATCGATCGATTCACCGCCGGGAAAATTCCCGACTACCAAATGTCGGCCCTTCTGATGGCAATCGCAATCCAGGGCGCCACCGGCGACGAAACCGTCGCCCTGACCCGAACGATGCTCGCCTCGGGTGAAACGTGGCAGATCTCCGACCGGGTCGACTTCATCGCGGACAAACACTCCACTGGCGGGGTCGGCGACAAGGTCTCTCTCGTTCTGGCTCCCTGGGTCGCCGCCTGCGGCGTGAAGGTCGGCATGCTCTCCGGGCGCGGTCTCGGCCACACCGGCGGAACGCTCGACAAACTCGACTCGATTCCAGGGTTTCGGGCACGGCTGTCCAGAGAAGAATTCGAGCTATGCGTCGAAAAGGCCGGCTGCTCGATCGCGACGTCCACGGATGGAATCGCCCCGGCCGACCGCCGCCTCTATGCCCTGCGCGACGTCACAGGGACCGTCGAATCCATTCCGCTGATCACCGCTTCGATCATGTCGAAGAAGCTCGCTCTCGGGGCAACTGCGCTCGTGCTCGACGTCAAAGTCGGAAACGGCGCGTTCTGCCGGGACATGGACACCGCCCGTGCCCTGACGCGCAGCCTCATCGCCGCAGCGGAAGGATCAGCCACAAGAGTCGAAGCGCTCATCACCGACATGAGCGAGCCCCTCGGCACCGCGTGCGGGAATGCCAACGAAGTCCTCGAGGCGTTCGACGTTCTCGCCGGCAAGGGACCAGCCGATGTCGTCGAGCTTACACGGGCACAGGCTTCCCGAATGCTCGTCATGTCGGGTCGATTCGATGAACGGTCGGCGCTGCGTGCTCTCGACAACGCGAGATCCTCGGGCAAAGCCCTCGAGCAGGGTAAACGCTGGCTCGCCGCACAGGGAGCAGACCCCGAATCAGTCCTCGAGCACAAACTGCCCGCCCCACGCGACGTACTCGAGGTTCGCGCGAAGCGAAGCGGATTCATCACGCAGATCGACACCTACGGCGTCGGGATGCTCGCAATCGACCTCGGATGTGGCCGGCGCAGCCAGGACGACGTAGTCGACCATGCCGCCGGCATCATGCTCGACCGCAAACGGGGTGACGAAGTGTGGGACGGCGACGTCATCGCCCGTCTCCAGCTGGGAAAGCGGAGTGTGGACCGTGACGAGCTTCGAGCCCGGATGGCATCGTTGATCTCGATCCGCAGCGAGCCTCCGGCGGCGAGACCGCTCATCCACGAGACGTTCCCGGAGGCGGCGGCTTGACGGCCAGACCTCGTGCGATCGTGCTCGTGTGCGACTCCCTCGGCGTCGGCGCCCTTCCCGACGCCCACGAGTTCGGGGACGAAGGCTCGAACACGCTCGGCCATGTGCTGCGCGATGCTTCTCCCCATCTGCCAAATTTGACGAAGCTCGGATTGCTCCACACCCTTCCCGAGCCGATGTCGGATGTGTCCCCCTCTGGCGCGTGGGGAAGGATGGCGGAGCTATCACAGGGCAAAGACACGACGACCGGCCACTGGGAAATGATGGGCCTCGTCGTCTCCGACCCCTTCAGAACGTACCCCGACGGCTTTCCGGCAGAAATCATCCGCGAGTACGAACGCCGGATCGGCAGATCGACGCTCGGCAACATGCCGGCGTCGGGGACCGTGATCCTCGACGAGCTCGGTGAAGAACACATGCGCACAGGCTCTCCGATCGTCTACACCTCCGGAGATTCCGTCTTTCAGGTCGCGGCCCACGAGGATGTGATTCTGCCCGAGGAACTGTGGCGGATATGTTCGATCGCGCGCGAGCTGATGCGGGGCGAGCACAACGTGGGACGCATCATTGCCCGCCCGTTCATCGGCCAGAAGAGCGGAGCGTTCAAACGAACGGCAAACCGGAAGGACTTTTCGGTCAGGCCGACCGGGGAGACGGTCGTCGAACGGCTGGATCGCAACAATCGGAAGGTGATCGGCGTGGGAAAGATCGCGGACATCTTCGACCGCGTCGGCATCGCCGAGGAAGTGCGCAGCGAGTCAAACTCAGACGGTATGCAGAAGACGATTGACCTGCTCTCGGGCTCGGACGCCGACTTCATTTTCACGAACCTCGTCGATTTCGATTCGAAGTATGGCCACCGGAACGACGTCGCAGGCTACGGGCGAGCGCTCGAGACATTCGACAGCGAAATCCCGAAGCTGCTTGACTCTCTCGGCCCCGCCGATATGCTCTTCATAACGGCTGACCACGGTTGCGACCCCACAGATGTCTCGACAGATCACACGCGGGAGTACGTCCCGATCGTTGTCGCAGGTCCGCAGGTCTCCGCGGGAACGGACCTCGGCACGACCGAAACCTTCGCCCATCTGGGCGTGACGATCTGCGAGCACCTCGGCGTCGACAGCGGAGGATTTCCCGGCCGGAGCCTGCTGGACAGAATCAAAGGAGAATGACCTCATGCGGCTGAACTACCGGATCGCCTCGCGCATTTTTGTTGCAGCCCTCGCGGGAGTCTTCTCGCACTTCGATGCGTCCGCTCAGGTGAGCAGCGCTGGAATCGACCAGGTCCGTGAGGATGCGAATGTGATCCTCCGCGTCCTCGAAGCGTCCGAGAAAGATGTGCCGCGCGATCTGATGCGAACCATCGTCGAGGAAGACATCGAGATCCTGCGCGGCAAACAGAATGACGGGACTTACCTCTATGCCAGCTACATTGCTGAAGAGGCGGACCGCAAGGAGAAAGGCTTCACCGTGCCGGCGGGCGAGAGGGTCGTGCAGCTCAATGTGACGGGAGAGGCCTCCTATGGGGTGCTGCTCAAGGTGCCGAGCCGCCGTTTCCTCGTACGCAAGAACCAGCAGGTCTATGTCGAACGGGTCGACCTCGATCTAACTCCCGCAAGCTCGGGATTTCCCTCCAGGATCGAGTCGGTGGAGATCGGCACCTGGATGGCAGCCGGAAGCGAGCGGCTCGTGACATTTCCGCAGATTGCCAGAACGGCCCGCATCACGGTCCACGCGAGGACGGATAAGGAAGCCGGGCCTGCGAGTCTGCAGGCCATCCTCCTCATTCCGCGGCTCTCGGACGACCCTCGCAGCCCCTGGTATCGCCCCGTCGAGAACGCCAAGGTGCTTCTCCGGGAAATCGAACGGCGCGACCGGACCAAAATCGAATCGGCGGCCCGGCTGATCGCCGGAGATCCTCTTCTAACCGCGGCCACACTGGCTCCACCCCCCCGGAGAGAGTCCTGGACCTCCCCGGATCTCGGACCCGATGTACTGCCGTCATCGAGTGAGGATCTCTACATCGAGCTCAGACGGATCGAGGAACTGTTGAGGGGAAACGAGTTCGACCGCCGGCAGGGGATGGACATGCTCGGCCAGCTGGTGCGCCGGTTGCGCCCGTCGCTGTAGAAGGGCGGGAAATTCGAACGAGCTCTCCCTCTCCCCGCGAAGTCGGGGAGAGGGTGGCGCGCGGCATCCGCGCATCCGCCGAGGACTTGCGGAATCACCGCGCGCCGGGAGAGGGGCGTTGGGGGCTTGCCGCCAATCATGCCGGTCGGCTGCATTTGAATTGCTTGCGCGGCCCCTCTCCCCTGCCCCTCTCCCCGTTCACACGGGGAGAGGGGATCCGGACGCACCCTCCGCCCTCACCCTCCCTGCTGAGTTTGACCCAAAAGCCCACTTGAACTAGAATGCATATCCCACAGTTTTAACGCCACCCCCCAACCTGTGAAGGAGCCCCACTTGTCTTTCAAAATTGGCGATAAAATCGTTTACCCCAATCACGGTGTCACAGTTGTCGAACAGATCGGCGAGTCGAGCATCAGCGGGATGAGCAGCACTTACTATCACTTACGGCTTCTTGCAAACGACTCCCGCCTCATGGTCCCGGTCGGCAATACGGACAGGATCGGCCTCAGAAGGCTTTATCAGCAGAAGGAGATCAAGGGTCTGCTGAGCCTGCTCGAGAGCCGCACCGCGAAGTCCCAGACCGACTGGAAGGGACGCTACCGCGAAAACCTCGAAAAGATGAAAACGGGCAAGCTCGAGGATGTCGCCGATGTCCTGAAAAACCTCAACGAGGTGGCAAAGCGCAAGAGCCTGTCGTTCCGTGAAAAGAAGATGTACGACCGCGCCAAATACCTCCTGGTCTCCGAGATCGCCATCGTCAAGGGCATCGGCGAGACCGAAGCGGAAGGCATCATCGAGCAGTCGCTCGACAAGTCCCTCGCACTCGGCCACTGAAACAGAACCGATCGATTGCTCAAATGCCGCCTCCGGGCGGCATTTTTGTTTTGGGGCAGGCGTATTTCGATTTGTATTCGCAAAAGACGAATGTTGAATGTTTAATAATGACTGTTGAATGTTGAATTGGGGCCGTACCCATTCAACATTCAATTCAAGATTCGCTCTTTTTTCCTGTCCTCAAAAAAATTCATGACGATCACCGCCCACACACCCGCCCGACCCCGTCTTCCCCTGTGGATCCGGGAGAAGAAGCTCAATCTCGAGGCTCTTCACGAGATCAAGACGCTCTTCCGCGAAAAATCTCTGCACAGCGTCTGCGAATCGCTCGCATGTCCGAACCGCACCGAGTGCTTCTCGCGCGGAACGGCGACCTTTATGATCCTCGGCGACGTCTGCACGCGCGCGTGCGGGTTCTGCAATGTCACGACGGGGCTTCCCTACGCTCCCCCATCGGCAGCCGAGCCGGCTTCTGTCGCACAGGCGGCGAAGACGATGAATCTGCGACATGTCGTCGTTACCGCCGTCACACGCGACGACCTGCCGGATGGCGGCGCGGAGCAGTTCGCGCGAACGATCGCAGAGCTGCGGTCGGCGCTCCCGGAAGCGAAGCTTGAGGTTCTGACTTCAGACTTCCGAGGCAACCTCGACGCCGTGGAGACGGTCGTGCGGGCAAAGCCTGACTACTACAACCACAACGTCGAAACGGTCCCGAGCCTCTATCGTCACGTGCGCCCGGGATCGCGCTTCGAGCGCTCGCTCTCGGTGCTCGCTCATGCGAAGTCACTCGACCCGAAGATCATCAGCAAGTCCGGACTGATGCTCGGTCTTGGCGAGAAACGCACGGAAGTCATCGAGGTCATGAAGCGGCTCCTCGATTCGCGTTGCGAGATTCTGACGATCGGCCAGTATCTCCAGCCGAAGCGCGACAAGCTCGACGTCGTCGAATATGTCGAGCCCGCCGTGTTCGATGAGTATCGCGTCATCGGCGAGGAGCTGGGGTTCGCGCGGGTCTTCTCCGGACCGTTCGTCCGCTCGTCGTACATGGCGGACCTGGTGGCGCACGAAGCGGCGCAGAGCTCCTGACCCTCATGGCACGCTCACCGCGAAGCGCCGACCCCGAAAAGAAAGAGACCGGCCCTTTCTTCGTCACTTACCTGCCGATCTATCTCGATTACATCGTCGTAGAGAAGGGGCTCGCCAAGAACTCGGTGGAGTCCTACGCGCGCGATCTGAGGCACTTCGGCCATTACATCGGCGAGCTGCCCGTCGAACTGGACAAGGTGGAGCGGCTTCACCTGGTGCGTTACTTTCAGCAGCTTCGCGGAGCGGGCATCTCGGCGAGATCCGTCGCCCGCGCGCTGGCCGCGATTCGCGGGATGTTCCGGTTTCTCGTCGCCGAAAAGCACCTCGAGCACGATCCCACGGAGAACCTCGACAATCCGCGGATATGGACGTCGCTGCCGAAATCGCTTCAGGCCTTCGAAGTCGAAGCGCTGCTTGCCGCACCGGATGTCTCGACGACGGTTGGACTGCGCGACAAGGCGATGATCGAATTGCTTTACGCGACCGGCCTCCGTGTGAGCGAGTTGATTCACGTGAAGCTGGATGACATCGTTCTGGATGCCGGATACCTTCGAACGATGGGCAAGGGCTCGAAGGAGCGGATCGTCCCGTTCGGTGACTCGGCTCGTGAGGCGATTTTGAAGTGGCTCGAGGGAGGACGCGCGGAGTTCGATCGCGGCATTGACGCAAGGTTGTTCCTGTCGAACCGCGGCCGCGGCCTCTCGCGGCAATCCATCTGGCTGCGCATCGAAAAGTACGTACGCGAAGCGGGGATCTCGACGCACATCTCCCCGCACATGCTCCGACATTCGTTCGCCACCCACCTCCTCGAAAACGGCGCCGATCTGCGTTCCGTGCAGATGATGCTGGGCCACTCCGACATCTCCACGACCCAGATCTACACGCACATCTCAAAAGCCCGCCTCCAGAAGATGTACGACACCTTCCACCCAAGGGCATAAGAGTGGCGGGAGATTCCGATCTCCCGCTCCCGTTATCCATCAAACCCGCGCGTTATGGGGCACTCGCGCGAACGTGGTGCAGGCTCCAGATGTCGTACATCTTTACTCCCCGAATAGGCAGGGCCTCGGAGGGCCCTGCCACATTGGGGCATAATCTCCCTCATACCAGGGTTACCGCCACCGATGCCGAAACAGACACGACCAGCCCGCTTCGCCCTCTTCGCCGCCGCGCTCGCTTTCGCGGCGTCGTCGCTTTCCGCGGAGATCATCCTCCTGACGAACGGGCGGACGCTGAAGGTCGTCGAGCACCTCGCGCTGGACTCGACCATGGAACTCCTCCTTCCCGGCGGAGGGCGCATGTCCATCCCGATTGACCGCGTCGAGCGCGTCCTCGACGACGAGATCGAGATTCTCCCCGAGGTCCCGACCATCGATACACCGACGGGAGCGCTCGCGGTCGTCTTCCCGAACCGTTCCTGGGCATTCAGCGACGACAGCAGGCCCATCTTCAAATCAAAGTACGACGAGACAATTATCGCGGCCGGAAAGAAGTTCAACGTCGATGCGGCCCTCGTCTCGGCCGTCATCAAAGCCGAATCCAACTACAACCCGAAGGCCGTCTCCCACAAAGGGGCGCGCGGCCTGATGCAGCTCATGCCGGCTACCGCGAAACGTTTCGGCGTGAGCGACTCATTCGATCCGGTTGCGAACATCCACGGCGGAACCCGGTACCTCCGCTGGCTGCTCGACAAGTTCGAGGGCAACGCCGATCACGCCGTCGCTGCGTACAACGCCGGTGAAGGAAACGTCTGGAAGTACAAAGGCGTGCCCCCATTCCGAGAGACGAACCAGTACATCCGCAGGATTGCAGCGCATTTCCGACCGGCAACAGCTGCTGCGATCTCCGTCTCCGCCCGCTGACTCAGCGACCCCGCAAAGCCGGTCAGCCGCTCCGCAGCACGCGCGTCGACCTCGGCTGCAGGTGCAACCAGGGATCGGGAATCACAACTTCGCTCACCTCATCGGTAATGTCGCCGGGCGGCTCCGCCGCGGTGTCGATGAGTGCGAGCCACCTCTGACCCGGCGCCGGTTCCGGCAATTCGAAGTCCACCGCCTCATCCGAGCTGTTGAACGCCATGTAGACATCGCAATCGGGACTTGCTGCGTGTTCACCGGCGAGGTGCATCGCCAGCGTGCGCGCGCCATCGCTCCAGTCGGGAGCTCCAAGCCTCGCGCCGTGCCACATGACGTCCGGACGCCAGTGGATGCCCCTCTCGCCTGTCAGGAATGATGTCCTCCGTAGCACCGGATGCGCGCGACGAAACGCGATCACGCCGCGGACGAAACGGAGAAGCGGCGCATTCGACTCGGTGAGACTCCAGTCAAACCAGCTCACATCGTTGTCCTGGCAGTAGGCGTTGTTGTTGCCGCGCTGCGTCCTGCCGAACTCGTCGCCGCCGAGGAGCATCGGGACGCCCTGGGAGAAGAAGAGGATCGTGACGAAGTTCCTGATCTGTCGCGCGCGGAGACTGAGCACCGCGGGGTCGTCAGTCGGGCCCTCGACGCCGCAGTTCCAACTGATATTGTCGTTCGAGCCGTCGGTGTTGTTCTCGGCGTTGGCGAGATTGTGCTTCTCGTTGTACGAGACGAGATCGGCGAGCGTGAAGCCGTCGTGCGCCGTGACGAAGTTGATCGAGTGAATGGGAGTGCGTCCGGAAGCCGCGTAGATGTCGGAACTGCCGGAGAGACGGCTTGCGAGCTTTCCGGTCTGTCCAGCATCTCCCCGTACGAACCGCCGCACGTCATCGCGGTACGCGCCGTTCCACTCGGCCCACCGTCCCCACGACGGAAACGTCCCGACCTGATACAGCCCCGCCGCATCCCACGCTTCCGCGATCACCGTGACGTCCGCCAGGATCGGGTCGACCGCGATCCGTTCGATCAGCGGCGGATTCGCCAGCACCTCTCCGTCGCGTCCCCGTCCGAGAATCGATGCGAGATCGAACCGGAAGCCGTCGACCTGCATCTCCGAGACCCAGTACCGCAGCGCGTCGAGCACATGCTCGCGCACCACTGGATGATTGCAGTTCAGCGTGTTCCCGCAGCCGGAGTAGTCGAGGTACGCGCCACTCACCGGATCGAGCATGTAGTAGACGCGGTTGTCGATCCCGCGAAATGAATACGTCGGATCCTGCGGACGTCCCTTGATCTCGGCGGTGTGGTTGAAGACGACGTCGAGAAGCACTTCGATACCGGCGCGATGCAGTTCGCGCACGAGCTTCTTGACTTCGGCCACCTGCCCGCCCTCATGGCCATTCGCCGCGAAGCCCGCCTTCGGCGCAAAGAAACAGATCGGGCTGTAGCCCCAGAGGTTACGGAGGAACTCTCCCGTCTCGGGGTTGTGCCGGTTCAACTCGTTCTCGTCGAAGTCGTAGATCGGCAGCAGCTCGACTGTCGTGACACCGAGCTCCTTGAGCCAGGGGATCTTCTCGATGAATCCGAGGTAGGTGCCGGGCGCTGAAACTCCGGCTGAAGGATCGCGCGTGAAGCCGCGGACGTTCACTTCGTAGATGATCTTGTCCTCGATCGGAACAGCTGGCGGGCGAACGTGCTGCCAGTCGAATGCGCCGTCAACCGCGAGCGAGAGTCTCCTCGCGCGGCCTTCTTCACGGTCGGTGAGATCTCCCCAGACATTTCCGCCGGTCAGTGCGCGGGCATAGGGGTCGAGGAGTACGATCGACGGATCGAAACGATCGAGGTGGTCGGACTTTTCGTCGTCTCGGTCCATTCGCCATGCATACCGAATCGCTCCGGCGAGGCCGTCGATCCCGATGTGCCACACGTGCCCGGTCCGGTTCCAGTCGCGGTCGAGCGGAAGCTCGAGTTTCCTCTGGTGATCCCCCTCGGCAAAGAGCACGATGCGGACTTCGGTCGCCCGGCTTGAGAAGACGGAGAAGTTGAGTCCCCGCTGCGTGACGCTGACGCCGAGCGGCAGAGGACGGCCGGCGCAGACCTCGAAGTCGGGGCCCACCAGATCGAGAGGCTTGGTCATGCTGGATTGCGCAAGGATAAGTCAAATCGAGGGAAGTGGACAGAAGATGTGGCAGGGCCCTCCGAGGCCCTGCCTCTTCCACGCCCTCACACCCGGTTCTGGGTTCTGCACGCCCACCCGCCCGCACGGTTCTGAGTTCTGGGAACACGCCGCCCGGGCGGGTGGGAACTCAGAACGGTGTCCCCTGTCACATGCGGCTCCCCACTTGGATTATGATCCGGGGTGGTTGCGTGGCTCGCCCCATGCAACGCTGCGGACTGGTTGAATGTTGAATTGAATGTTGAATCTTGAATGTCTGGTTGGTGGGAGGCGGGTATGCGGCGGATTCGGTTCTTCGTTTTCTTTTTGCTGGCGCTGACGTTCCCGGTTGTCACGCAGGCGGCGATCTACTATCTCCCCGGCGCAGCCGAGACGGCGGGCGCGAACAACTCGTACTTCTCCTCGACGGTCTTCATAACCAATCCGGGACTGATGCCGACCGACGTCGCCATCAGCTTCATCCCGAATCAGGCAAGTCCGGATCCAGGGCTGGAGATTCTACGGAGCGTGCCCGCGGGTCATACCATCCGGATCAACCGGGCGCTGGATACGCTCTTCGCTCTTACATCCGACACCGGCACGATCAAGCTCGACAGCCCCCGTCCGATCATCGCCTGGATGGCCACCGCAAACGTTGCCGATCCGGCGGGAACCTACGGTCTCGCGATCGAGGCCGTTCATGAAGACGACGTCCTCGTCGGTGGATCGCGCCTCTATCACAGCATCTGGGCGAGCCACAGCACGGACTTTTCGCGCGCTTACCGCACGAACGTCGGTGGGGTGCTCCTCGATCCGGGATCATCAGTCGAGATCCGCGTTTACGACTCCGCGGGAGTAGAGCGAGGGGTCGGAACGGTGACGAGCCCCAGGCCGGCGAGTTTTCAGGTTTCGCTAATCTCACTGTTGAATTTCGTCGATCTTCCGGTCGGTCGTGTCCAGATTGACGTGAAACAGGGACGGGCGGTCACGTATGTGTCCGTGGTCGACAACCGAACCTCCGACGGGATCGCGATCGCACCCGAGTTCTTGAGCCTCGAGTCTGGTGACTTCACACTCAACGGGGTCGCGAGGACGCCGGGCGTGAACAACACGAGCTGGACCACCGACGTCCGCCTGGGAAACTTCAATCCGTTCGCCATTCAAGTCAATATCTCCACGCTCGGGTTTGCAACGGCCGGCAATCTCATTTCGCGGACGCTCCAGCCGGGCCACACTATCGAGTTCACCGACATCATCGGACCGACCGGTTTCAACATCGCGGCCGGCACCGGGGCGCTTCGCTTCTCAGCCACTTCGCCGTTCCTCGTATCGGGTCGCACCAGCAACGCGGACCCGACAGGAGCGCGCCCGGGAACCTTCAGCGCCTACCAACGGCCCGTCCGCTACCCGGGAGGATTTCAGATGCCGGGTTCCGTCAGAACTCTCTCGGGTCTCGAGCAGAATGCCACGGTCCGAACGAATGTCGGATTCCTCGCAGGGCCCGACGGTGCGGATGTGAATTTGACTCTGCTCAACGATCAGGGTGACACGGTCAAGACGATGACGCTGGAGCTCGAGGACAACGAGTGGCTGCAGCTGCCGATCCACACGCTTTTCGAGCTGTTCAGTGTGGACTTTCTTGCACGTATCAACATCCGCGTCACGAGCGGTTCCGTCGATTCGTATGCTTCGAAGATCGACAGCGGGACTGGAGATCCGATCGTCATCAATCCTGCGACCGTGAACTGATGCCCATGTGGCAGGGCCCTCCGAGGCCCTGCCTTTTCAGGCAGTGAAGCTGTACGACACCTGGCGCGAGCGTTACTGGCTTCAGCGCCAACGCCCCATAACGCGTGAGATGAAAATTACGGGAGCGGGAGATCGGAATCTCCCGCTACTTCGGGCAGTGACGATGCCACCTGCGATGCAGTAGCGACGGCGTCCGGAGCCGCATGCGTAGATCGCAACATCGACAGCTGCTCGAAGCGCAGCACCATCACCGTCCGGTCGTCATCAGGCGGACAGTCGCCGCTGTGGGCCTCCACGGCGAGCAGAATCGCATTCTGCACATCCGCCGCGGAATGAGACGAGACGCCCGCGAGAACTGCCTCCATCGCGTCGAATCCGAACGGATCGCCGTTGGGGTCCTGCGCTTCGATCATCCCGTCCGATAGATAGACAAGCGTGTCCCCTTCGCGGAGGTCGTACTCGACAGTCTCAGTGAGAATCTCTTTTCGCACTCCAAGCGGCAGCGACGAGGACTCGAGCGGATGCGGCGGCCTACCGTCGCGCAGGACGTACGGATAGAGATGTCCGGCGTTCGTGTGGCGTATGCGCGACTTCTCGAGATCGAAAATCGTGAAGCCGAGCGTCATGAACGCGCGCTTCTCAGTCGACCTGAAGACCAGATCGTTCAGACGACGGAAAAGTGACACCTCGTCGGCACCCTCTTCCACGAGCGTTGTCATTGCCGCTTTCACCATCGCCATGACGAGGCCGGTCGAGAGTCCGTGGCCCGAGACGTCCCCGATTGCAACCGCGAGCCGCGTCTTGTCGAGGTTGAACACGTCGTAGTAATCACCGCCGATCGAGGCCGTCGGCTCGAAGTGGGCAGAGAACGAGACCCCGCCGAAACTCGGGCCCTCACGCGGCAGAAGATTTCGCTGAATCGTCGCGGCGATGTCGATCTCGCTCTGCAGCCTCTCTTTTTCCGCCACCTTGACGAGCAACGTCGAGATCGACTCGGTCATCCGGTCGAACGACAGCGCCATCTGTCCGAGCTGGTTCCTCGGCTTCATCCGGATGCGGTAACTGAAGTCTCCCCTCTCGACAGCGTGAGTGCCCTTCTCGATGCGGTTCACTGCCCGCGAGATCGAAAAGATGAGGACTGCCGCGAGCAGCGTGGCCGGAAGGTAGATCAGCAGCAGTGATCCGGCGATGCTCCCGATCGTGGCGAGGACGACCTGCGCATACTGCGATCCACCGAAGTAGAACTCGACCAGGTTTCTCCACGGATTCCAGATAAAGGTCCAGAGTCGCAGCGACTCCTCGGGCTCTCCGGTCTCCCAGGTGATGAGAGGAGGAGTCAGATCACCCCAGATAACGCCGTTCGGCCGCCAGGCTCGCTCGAAGAACGTCTCGAACATCGA
>JBGSYJ010000344.1:0-1902 GCA_041750915.1 Thermoanaerobaculia bacterium
AATCGCGCCGGCGAAGATTGCCGTCCCGATGGCGATTCCCATTGCAGCCTGAATCGTGGAGCGATCCCGTCTGAGGAGACGCTCGAACATCAGGCACGCCAGCATCAGAAGCGCGAAGAGCCCCATCATCGCGAACTTCTCAGGATAGCGGATCGATCTGCCCAGTTTCAGGTCATAGAGGAGCCGGAAGAGCGGCGTATTGCCCCCCAGAGCCAGCAGCGTCGACGCTCCGGCAATGGCGAGCACGAGACCTCCGCCGCGCGGACGAATCGCGATCGCTGCGAGAAAGAGTACAGTCGCGAGAAGGCCCAGGTAGATGCTGTAGAGAAATGCCGAACCGGTTCCACCGTACATACTGCCGCCCCAGTACCAGACGACGTTGTCGCGCGACATGTGCCCGAAGATGTTCGGAAAGATCAGTTCGAGCGGTTTCGCGAACGGCATGCTCCACGCGGTGACGAGGCTGAAATCGAAAGGTCGGGAACGGATCGAGTCCCCGACGTGATCGATGGCGGGAAACATCTGGACGGCGCCGACGAGCATGCCGACGAGAACGAGCATGCCGATCAAAAGCGTGTTTCTGACTGCGACGGAGATCCGCGCCGGGTTATGCCACGCGCGGTAGAGTCCGTAACAGCCCATGATGAACCACGTCTGCACGAGCGTTGTCGGCTCTCCAACCAGCATCTGCAGACCCATGAATAGAGCCGCCAGCGAAAAATCCCTCAGGTTCGGTCGCAGCAGGCAGCGCCGCACGAAGAGAAAGATCAGCGGCATCCACGCGACCGCAAACATGATGGGCAGCAGGTTCACGAGTGAGAGATAGACGCCTCCCAGCGCGAACACGACCGCGCCGAAGAAAGACGTCCGGACCTGGAGGTTCAACGAACGCAGCAGGAGGTACATCCCCGCGATCGCGAGATAAACGTGAAAGATGATGTGCAGCCTGTACCCGAGGTCGTAGGAAGGGAGCAGGACAAGCCACTGCGGAGGGTAGAAGATCTCGTACTCGGGATTCGCCGCCATCGGCTGTCCCGCGGAGTAGTAGCGGTTCCAGTACGGCATCTCGCCGTTGAGAATCACCTCACGGACGATTCGCTTGGTCGGATAGTAGTAGCGCGTCAGGTCGCGCAGGTACAAACTCCGCCCCATGAAAAGAACGTCGGCAAAGAAAAGGGTGACGATGCCCAGAAGCATCAGCACCGCGAGCCAGTCGCGTCGGTGGGTTCCGTTCATCGGGTTTCGTTTGAGAGAACGGAATGTTGAATGTTGAATGTTGAATGTTGAATGTGGTCGCGCGGATTCACGGGCCCCCATATAACTGAAGGTGCCTCGTTAGTAAAGCCGGAGCAGGACACCGGTGCTCCCATTCAACATTCAATTCAACATTCGTCTTTCACACCCCGGAGCCCCCGTCAGGACCTCCCCCCCTGTGATATTCTCCCGCCCCTCGTCATGACCGATACGCCCCCTGTCCGCGCGAAGAAGGTTGTCGTCGTTCTTCCCGCTTACAACGCCGAGAAAACCCTCGTCGCAACCTACAACGACATCCCGCAGGAATGGGTAGACGAGATCCTGCTGGTCGACGACTGCTCGAAGGATCGCACGGTGGAAGTAGCGGAAGAGCTCGGAATCCGGATTGTCAGACACCAGCGGAACCGGGGCTACGGCGGCAATCAGAAGACGTGCTACCGGACCGCGATGGACGAGCTGGGCGGAGACATCATGGTGATGGTGCATCCAGACCACCAGTACGATCCCACGATCATCCCGGAGCTCGTCAAGCCTCTGCTCAATGGCGAGTGTGACGCCGTTTTCGGCTCGCGCATGCTGGGCGGCCGACCGATCGAGGGGGGAATGCCGAAGTGGAAGTACTTCGCCAACCTCTTCCTGACGATGGTC
>JBGSYJ010000345.1:0-37781 GCA_041750915.1 Thermoanaerobaculia bacterium
TGCCATCCTCCGGGGCGGGAGTTTTTCGAGATGGGCGTGTATCCGGTGGCTGCGCTGGCGCTTGCCACCGGCTACCCTCTGCGGCGCCTCCGGCGCGCCCGAGAGTGCACTCAGAACTCAGAACTCAGAACTCACAACTCAGGGCGCGCCACTCACAACTCAGGGCGCAGGGCGCGCCACTCACAACTCAGAACTCAGAACCTACAAGAATGGCGGAGGCGGGTCGGAATCGAACCGACCCTTCGACGCTTCCGCGCCGAAACAACTGTTTTGAAGACCGCGGAGGCCACCAGACCTCGTTCGCCTCCGGGTGGTGAGTTTCTTACTGGGCAGCGGCCGGCGCGGGGGCGTCAGCTGCGGGGGCTGGGGCCTGGGTTGCTCCTCCGGGATCTCCGGCTTTCGGCGGATCGGTCAGGAAGCCGACCTTTGCCGCTCCGGCCTGATGAGCCGTATCCATCGCCTGCACGGCACTATCGAAAGGAATCTGATCTTCGGAATTGATGAAGACCACGCGATCCTTGATTGCGCGGCCGAGCATGATGGGGGCGATGCGGTCGCGGAGCATGTTCAGGTCGGCCATCCGGTCAGCGTTGAGGTACACGCCGTCGTGTTTGACCGTCACGACGAGCTGCGTGAGGCTGTCAGGGGGGGGAGGCGCGTTCGATTCCACTTTGGGCGGAACTTCGACGTCGAGCCCCATCTGCAAAATCGGCGTCGCGACCATGAAGATAATCAGCAGCACCAGCACGACGTCCACTAGTGGCGTGATGTTGATCTCTGACGACAGACCGCCGCTTCCGCCTGTGCTCATTCCCATGATAGATCCCCTAGAACTTCGCCATCTCTGCACCGGCCTGCCGGTTCTCGGTGAGTATGGCAACCTGAGTGAACTGCGCTTCGTTGGCCGCCTGCATGACCATCCGGATTTTTCCGAAGTCCAGCCTGCGGTCTGCCTTGAGCATCACGGCGCGGGCCGGATTCTTCTGATGCTCGGCCGTCAGATATGTCGCCAGGTCGCGGTCCGGAATCCAGTCCTGACCGACGAATACCGTGCCGTCGTTCTTGATGGAGATGACGAGATCCCCCTCATCGCCAGGCTTCTTCTCCGCGTGAGGCCCCTCAGGAAGCATCACGTCCATGCCCGACTGCAGCATGGGCGTGACGACCATGAAGATGATCAGAAGAACCAGACAAACGTCGACGAGAGGCGTGACGTTGATGTCGCCTTTGACTTCGTCGGGACTACCACCACCGGCACCGAAAGCCATGAGTTACCCCTTGATCAACGGCCGCGAGCGGCGTTCTTGATGAAATAGTCGACGAGCTCGGAGGAGGCGTTCGACATCTCGACGTTGAAACGCTCGATCTTGCCCGAGAAGTAGTTGTAAAGCCAGACTGCGGGAATCGCAACTGCGAGTCCGAGTGCCGTGGCAGCGAGCGCTTCGGCGATACCGGCCGAAACGGCTCCCAGACCGCCCGAGCCCGACGCCGCCATCCCGCGGAACGAGTTGATGATGCCGACGACGGTGCCGAACAGCCCGATGAAGGGAGCGGTCGTCGAGATCGTCGCGAGATTGCCGAGCCCCTTCTTCATCTCCGCTGTCGTCATGAGGGTTTCGCGCTCGATGGCGCGCTTGCCTGCTTCCACGATGTCGAAGTCGGCGGGAAGATCCTGGGAGGTCTCATACTGGAACTCGGTCAGGCCTGCCGACAGGACGCGGGCGAGATGGCTGTGCTTGAACTTCTTGTCTTTTGCGAATGTGATCGCTTCTGCGAGCTTGTGCTGCTTGAGCAGCGGGGTCACGCCCATCGCTACCTGGAGAGATTCCTTTTTGGCCTTGTGGAAGCGCCAGAGGCGCTCGATGGCGAACCCGGTTGACCAGATGGACATCGCCGCAAGGATGAACACTACCGCCTTGGCGATGAACCCCATTTGCGCCCACATGCCCATCAGTGTGAAATGACTAGCGTCCATTTGTTGAATCTCCTCTCGCCTGCTCTCTGAGCGGCATTCTTTATGATTGCAATCTGAAATTGACTGTCAGGTTGAAGATGACCGGAACCGGACTTCCACCCATCGTTCCGGGTTTGAATCGCCACTGCTTGACTGCATCCATCGCCGCCTGATCGAGTCCCATGGGAAGGGGCTTGAGCACGCGGACGTCGGTTACCCGCCCCTGCCGATCGATAATCGCTTCCAGAATCACGACGCCCTGAACCCGGGCTTTCCTTGCAATTTCCGTGTATGAAGGCTCGACTCTCGTGATCACTTCCGGAGCCTTGACGTTTCCGCCGACACGTACGGGACGATCTCCCGTTCCGCCGAGCTCTCCTCCGAGCACGCCGCCCAGAGTTCCGCCGACCACGCCCCCAACGACCCCGCCGACGACCCCCCCAACGACGCCGCCCTCGACGCCGCCGACTACGCCGCCTTCTACGGCTCCATCACTCGGCGTGGTGGCGACGGACGCCTGCGGAATCTCGCGGGGAATCTCCTGAGGCGTCACGAACGACTCCCTCGGTGTTTCCGGCTGGACCTCGGTGCGCGTCGGCGTCTGCTGCTGCTGCTGAGCGCTGGAAGCCGGAGGAGGAGGCGGAGGAGGTGGTGGTGGCGGAGCCGCCTGAGCGATGAAGGCCTGAATCGGCTTTTCGATCACCTCGGGGTTTTCCTTCACGTAGTAACCCGCTGCCAGAACAGCTCCGATTGCCGCCCCATGGAGCGCCAGCGAAATCAGAGTCGTCTTCCACCCACCGCCCGCTTGTTGCTTGTTCGATGATTCAATCAGAACGTCGTCAAACATGGTCAACCTCCCATTCGGGGTCGGGTGGCCCGTCGAGCGCCGCGCGTCCCACCAGTGAACTTCTGGTTATTAGAGGACCTGCGGGAGCTAAAAGGGAACGCCGGACGAAAAAAATCCTCGCTTCCTGATTGATACAGGTGATCGGTGCCGGGGTTTCAGGAGGGAGCAGTGTAGCAGTCCCGCGATCAGGTGGGATGATTCGACTTGCCGGTCGAGGTGAACGTTCTGCAAATACGGCATGCATTTCTGTCAGTGAGCTGGAATTGGGATTCCTGTCGAGTCTGGCTAAGGCAAGAACCGTTCCCGGTCCGAGACCCTCCGAAATACACTCTCATTCGGCGCGGTTCTTGACGCTGCCCGGGTGGAGTGTTAGCTTCGCTCGCCTCGTAGTTCCTTCCTTTCGTGGGGCCGTAGCTCAATTGGGAGAGCGCCTGAATGGCATTCAGGAGGTCGTCGGTTCGATCCCGATCGGCTCCACCATTTTTGAAGAGTGAAGAGTGAAGGGTGAAGAGTGAAATGAGGCGCTTTCACTCTTCACCCTTCACCCTTCTGTCGGAAACCCGGCCCGGATCCAGGCCGCGGTGCCGCCTGTCACGTTGCGAAGGTCGTCGAATCCGTGCTTCTCGAGAACGCTCGCCGCCGCCGAGGAGCGGTATCCGCCGGCGCAGATCACGGCGAGCGGAGTGTCGTGATCGAGGCGATCGAGCTGCCGGTCGAGCTCCGAGAGCGGAAGGTTGATGGCGTTCGGCACGTGTCCGTTCTCGAACTCCGCCCGTGCCCGCACGTCGACAATCTGCAGGTTCCCCTCCCTCAGATCGGATCTGAGCTCTCCCACGTCGATCTGGGGAAGCCCCGTGAGGGGGAGTCCGGCCGCATCCCAGCTCTCGATTCCTCCATCGAGATAGCCTTCGACACTTTCGAGGCCGACGCGGGCGAGCCGCCGCACTGCTTCTTCCGCCTGGGCTTCGCTTTCACAGACGATGATCAGCCGGTCGGCGGGTGAGAGGAGGCTGCCGGACCATGATGCGTACTGCCCGCCGAGCCCGATGTTGAGTGATCCGGGAATGTGGGCAGCGCCGAACGCGGCGTAATCGCGAACGTCGAGGACCGTGCGCCCTTCGTCGATCCGCCGCTTCACTTCATCAGCGCTTAGAGGCGTCGCTCGGATCTCCTCGAGCGCGCCCGCGCCCCTGCGGTTGATCTCCACATCCATCGAAAAGTAGCGTGGCGGCTCCGCAAGGTCCGCTGTCATCATCGCGATGAACTCCTCGCGGGACATCGGCTGGAGTGCGTAGTTCATCCTGCGCTGATGGCCGATCGTCGACGAAGTCTCTTTCGAGATGTTACGACCGCACGCGGATCCCGCGCCGTGAGCGGGGTAGACTTCCACGTCATCGCCCAGCGTGAGCAGCTTCTCATGCAGAGAGTCGTAGAGCAGCCCCGCCATCTCTTCTGAAGTGTATCCGCGCCCTCCAGCGAGGTCCGGACGCCCGACATCGCCGATGAACAGCGTGTCGCCAGTCAGAACTCGGTCGGGGACACCGGGAGCGTTCGATACGACGAGCCAGGAGATTCCTTCCGGCGTGTGACCCGGCGTTTCGATCGCGCGCAACGTCACGTCGCCGACTTTCAGTTCGTCGCCATCGTGGACGGCGCGATGCGGTACTTCGGCGTCGGCCTTCGCACCAAACACGATCTCGGCACCCGTGCTCCGCGCAAGTTCCTGATGGCCGCTGACGAAGTCGGCATGAAGGTGCGTCTCGATGACGTACCGGATCTTCACCCCCCACTCGTTCGCCTGGTCGATGTATTGATCGACATCTCGCTGCGGGTCGATCACAGCGGCTTCGCCACCGGAGGCGACCATGTAGGAGGCATGAGCGAGGCAGCCGAGGTAGAACTGTTTGAATTGCATCGGAACATTCTGTCTTCTGAGGGGAAAGAATTCCAGTGGGCAGTATTGTCCGTCGCCGTCGCCGTCGCCGTCGCCGTCGCCGTCGCCCGTTGCCGAACTGCCTTCCTGGACTGTGATTCTCCAATGCATGCTCGAGCACAGATTTTTTCGACCTACGAAACGTCCCCGAGCGGTAACGATTTCGGCAACGGCAACGGCAACGGCAACGGCAACGGCGACGGCAACGGCGACGGTGGGTGGGGGGACGGATGCGTGACATTGAGCCCCGCACCGACAAGGCAGGCCAGAGTTGCGCCGATGGCGGGGACGGACAGGGGGAAATCAACGAAGCCGTGAATTGTGATCGCGCAGACGGCGCCGAACGCAGCCAGCGCCATCGATCGTTCTTCGGCTGAGGACTCCTCGGTCGCCGCTCGCAGCAGGGAGCTCCAGGTGAAAAGGAGCGCCGCAACTCCGACGACAAAGCCTGCGAGCCCTGCCGTTGCAGCAAGGTTGAACAGTTCGTGATGAGGATGGGCGACGGCCCTGGCGATCGACGGCGAACGGAACGCGTCCTCGAACGCGCCCAGTCCGGCGCCGAAGAGAGGGTACGCTCGCCATATCTCGAGCGCACCTTCCCACATGGACACCCGCATCGTCTCGCGGGCCAATTGCGTCGGCGCGAGTGCTGAGAGAAGCTCCTGGCCTCGGATAGCAAAAGCGAGCGTCACACCGAATCCGGCTACCGGCCCCGCGAGTGTCAGCAGCATGCGGGTGTGGTGATGCATTTTTCCGCCGGCTCGATCGATGAGAAACAGGAGCGCCGTGCCGAAGATCGCGCCGGCGAGTCCTCCGGTCGAACCAGTCCTAACGAGCGCCGCTCCAGAGACCAGGAGGGCCGCGGTGAAGAAGAAGGATCGCGAAAGGCTGACCTGGCGTTCGCTCAGGGCGAATGCGGCGGAGGTCGCGAACGAGATCGCGAAAAACGCTGCCAGATTGTTGCTGACTCCGAGGGTTCCATCGATCCTGCCGGACTGCTCAGTGGATAGGGCGTAGGCGATTTGAACTGCCGCGCCGAGGACAACTGCGCCGGCGAGAATGCGGCGGCGTCGAGCCGAGTTCGTGAGTCTCGCTGACGAGTAGACGAGCGCGGCGCAGGCGAGAATGAGCAGAGCGATCTCGGCACTGCGGCGTGGCGCGATCGACAACCGGGGCTTGGACGGGCTGGTCCCGGAGGCCTCGAGCACCGCGGAGGATTCGGAGTAGACCCGCGCGCTGTTCGGGGAGAGCCGCTCTACAACTCCGTAGGGAAGCGGCACGATCTGCAGAGCTCCCACCGCTGCGAGCAGCATCAGCATTCCCGTGAGCCACGCCGCCGTCCGGCTCAGCCGCGCGTCCGCGACGAGCGTAACGATGGTTGCGAGCAGGAAAGAGAATAGCTGCAGCCCGAATCGCCCATCCGGTCCGACCAGTCCGTGAGGAATACACGCCACGATGACGAACCCGGCCAGTGCCGCAAATGCTCCGCGCTCGACGAGTGCCGTGAGCCGGGCAGGTCGTGGTGCTGTCTCGCGCGTATGGTCTGTCATCCGGCGACATCATACGGCCCCCATGTGGCAGGGCCCTCCGAGGCCCTGCCTCTTCCGCATCGTGAATATGTGGCACAAGTAGCGGCGGATTCCGATCCGCCGTACTTCGGGATGATCAGTGTGAGTACGTTATGGGGCGACGACGCGGGATGAATGCTCCATACGTCGTACATCTTCACTCCCGGGAACGAGGGACATCGGAATGTCCCTCTACTCTCCATGTGGCAGGATTTTCGAGAGGTACCTCACCTGGAGCATTCACCCTGGTAGTCGCTCCAGGTGTCGTACATCGTTACCGCCGGAAGAGGCAGGGCCTGGGAAGGCCCTGCCACATAGAGGGAAGAACGCTCCGATGGGCGTGGTTTCGTGCGAAGGACCGGAATATGCAGGGCGTCGCACCCAGGTGACAGACCTGAACCGCCGATCTCTGCCGGTCCGCTCCGCCGGGCTCACCTGCCGGCGCCGGATAACCAGAGGAGACTTTCGTTGACCAAGGTATTTGCGGCATTGCTGCTGGCCGTCCTGTCGATCGTGTCGATTTCTGCCACCGCGCAGGAGCCCGCCGGCGAGTACAGGCTCGGCCCGAAGGATCTTCTCGAGATCCGAGTTCTGGAACTTCCTGACTTCAATCTCGAACGCCGCGTTTCGGATTCGGGAATCATCTCGCTCCCTTTGATCGGCGACCTTCAGGTAGGCGGCATGACTGCCGGTGAAGTAGCGGAAAGGATCGAGGAGCTTCTCCGCGCCCGTTTCGTGAATCGTGCGGATGCCTCGGTTGTCATCAAGGAATATGCAAACCGGCCCGTTTCGGTTGTCGGTGCGGTGCTCAGGCCTGGAACGCTGAATGTGTCCGGTCAGTGGACGCTGCTGCAGGCCGTGGCTGCTGCCGGAGGGATGACCGAGCGCGCCGGAAAGACGATCTACATTCTCCGAAAGGGAGAGGCGGGTGGAAGCAACGTGATCGAGGTTGATGCCGACGAGCTCTTCCAGTCATCCTCGCCCGTCTGGGACATTCCGATCTACCCGTCCGATGTGATCAACATCCCGGCGAAATCGTTCATCAAGATCTACACCCTGGGAGAAGTGCAGCAGCCGGGCGCTGTGGAGTTCGATGTCGATGACCGGGTGACGGTGCTCTCAGCGATCTCCAAAGCTGGAGGACTGAGCGACCGGGCGTCGAATCGCATCGTGATCAAGCGGAGAGATGCGGCTGGAATGGATGTCGAGACCACGGTGAACTTCAAGAGGATCGTGTCCGGAAGGGATCCGGATCCGCAGCTCATGGCCGATGATGTTCTCGTCGTGCTAATGTCATTCTTCTAATACGGAGTCCTGGCTGCCACTGGCAGCCCGATCAAAGCACATGTCGACACAAAACGAAGCTCCCTACGAATTCCGGCCGGACGAGCCTCAGCAGGACGTTCACATCGCCCACTACTGGGCCATCGTTCTCAAGCATCAGCAGCTGATTCTGATCTCGATCGGAATCGCCCTTCTTCTCGGGTTGCTCATTTCGATTCTGTCGGAGCGGAGCTACCGCGCGACGACCGTTCTCAATGTCGAGAAGGACAACGCGGCGGTGCTCGAGATCGGATCACAGCGGCAATTCACGGGACCCGATCCCGAGTTTCTTCCCACCCAGACCCGACTGATGAGGAGCCGCGGCCTCGCCGAGCGCGTCATCAACCGTCTCGGACCGGAAGGGTCGGCAGACGTTTCGGCCGGTGAGATTCAGGCCAATATCGAAGCGACACCGATCCGCGGCACGAGTCTGATCGAGCTGTCGTACGTGGGAGATTCTCCGGAACAGGCCGCCCAGATTGCGAATCTGGTTGCCGACGAGTTCATCGCCTGGACGACCGAAACGAAGTTTCAGGCTGTCAGTCAGACTTCGGCGTTCATCACCAAGCAGATCGAACAGCTGAAGAACGAGATCGACGAGAAAGAACGAGAGCTGCAGGCGTACGGACGCGAGAAAGGCATCATCTCGGACAACCCGCAGACGAACGTGACGCTTCAGAACCTCGAGTCGCTGAACACCGACTACTCGGCTGCCGTGGCGGATCGCGTCGCTAAAGAGGCCCGTTACCGTGAGCTTCAGAACGCATCGCCCGCCGCGATCGCGGACACACTCTCGGACGGCGAGACTGCGCAGCTCCGTACCGAGCAGGCGCGGCTCGAGCGCGAGTATGCGGAGAAGCTCAATCTGTTCAAGCCGGAATGGCCGGCGATGCAGCAGCTGAAAGCACAGATCGACAAAGGCAATCAGCATCTCCAGAGCTTCACCCGCGACACCGCATCGAGGGCGAGGGAAGTTGCGCGCAGTGAGTACCTCACCGCTCAACGCCGCGAGCAGAGCCTCCGTCAGGTCATGGTGGGCCAGAAGGGCGAGGCGATGGCGCTCAACAGCGACGCCGTCCAGTACAACAACCTCGCAGTCGAGGTGAAGACGCGCAGAGCGCTCCATGACAAACTGCTCGAACAGCAGGCCGAGACGGCCGTGACTTCGCGGCTTCAGGGACAGGGCGTTTCGAATGTGAGAGTCGTCGATACGGCGCTGCCTCCTGCAGCCAGGTTCCGTCCTTCCTACAGCCGCAATGCGATCAACGCGCTCCTGTTCGGCGCCGCCATCGGACTCGGACTCGCCTTTCTCCGGGAGTACTTCGATCGAAGTCTTCGCTCCCCGGAACAGGTCGAACAGTATCTGCAGCTTCCTGCACTCGGGGTTATCCCTTCCGTTGGAGCCGCCTCGCATCGGAAGTACGGATACGTGTACGGCCTCAAGCGACGAAAGAAGAAGGAGGAGGGTGCCGCTGCCGAGCAGAAGCAGGCGGTCGAGCTGCTTCCACACGAGCACCCGCGTACGACGGCGGCCGAGGCGTACAGGGCGTTTCGAACAGCACTGTTGCTGTCGAGGGCTGGCGGTTTGAAGTCGATCGTGGTGACCTCGAGCGTTCCGGCCGAGGGCAAGACCTCCACGGCGCTCAATCTGGCAATCGTGCTGGGTCAGCTCGGGAAGAACGTGCTCCTCATCGACGCGGACCTTCACAAGCCACGCACGCACGAGGTTCTGCGGATCTCGAACCGGACAGGCCTCGTAACGATTCTCGCGGAGAATGCGAGACCGGCTGACGTCACGGTCAAGACGTCCTATCCGGGACTGTCGGTCATTCCGGCGGGGCCGCTCTCTCCGAATCCCTCCGGGCTTCTCGCCTCCGACGCGCTCGGTGAGCTGCTCCGGACATCGAGTGCAAACTACGACTTCGTTGTGATCGACACGCCTCCGATTTCCATGGTCTCCGACGCGATCCTCATCGGATATCGCGCGGATGGTGCGGTGCTTTGCGTTAAGGGCGGAGATACGTCTCGGGAACAGGTTGTAAGAGTGCGTGACAAGATGATTCGGAGCAACGTTCGCATTCTGGGCGTCCTGATCAACAATCTCGAAGACGATCCGACGGCGTACGGTGGGCGGTATTACCACTATTACAGCGAACAGGGATCGTACAGTTCAAACCCTCCGCAGTCCGGAATCGCATGAGAGCAAAGATGAAAGATGAGAAGCAAAGATGAAAGATGAAAGATGAAAGATGAATCTCTCACGCTGACTGGTGGAGCCGCAGGGCGGGGGCTTCATCTTTCATCTTTCATCTTTCATCTTTGCCTTCCATGATTGATCTGCACTTCCACTGTCTGCCGGGACTGGACGACGGACCGGCGGACTGGGACGAGGCCGTCGAGCTCTGTCGCGCCGCCGCGGACGAAGGGACCTCGACCATCGTCGCCACTCCGCACGTACTCCGGGATCGCTGGCTCAACGACGATGTCGCCGTTCGCGACGAGCTCGTGCTCAAACTCAACGCGAAGCTCGGCGGACATCCCGCGGTGCTGCCCGGTTGCGAATTCTTCTACTCGGCGGATGTGATCGAGTTGCTCGAACGTGGAGCTTCCGGTCCTCTGACAGGATTGAATCGATCCCGCTATCTGCTGATCGAGTTTCCGGCAGGATGGGTTCCCCCGAATGCAGAAGCGATCTTCTTCGAGTTGTCGCTGCTCGGCGTGCATCCGGTCATCGCACATCCGGAGCGGAACCTCGACCTCGCGCGCAATCCGGCGCGTCTTCGCTCGCTCGTGGAAAAAGGGGGAGTCGTACAGTTGACGGCCGGAAGTCTCCTCGGCTCGTTCGGCCGTCCTGCGCTCGTCGCAGCGCTGGAGTTCATTCGCCTCGGGCTGGTCGACGTCGTGGCGTCGGATGCTCACTCGATCGACCGCAGACCGCCGATGCTCGCTGCGGCGCGAAAAATGGTTGCGGAGCAGTATGGGGAGGAAACGGCTCGTGGGATCTTTACAGACAACCCGAGGGCAATCGTTGAATCGCAACCGCTCCCGTGGTCGATGCAATGAGCACCCCGCGTCTTGCGGCCGTTCTCTGGGTTGCGATGGCGATCGCGTCGACACTCCTCTTTCGGGTCGAGTCTGAACGGCATCGCGGGGTGATCGCTGCGGTTGAGGAATCCGGCATCGGGCAACGAAATCCGGTTGTTGATGATGCTGTGCATTTTGCCCGCGATCCCGATCATGCGGCGGCGAGTTTCGCCCGCGCGGTCGTCGTCGACTCGCTGGTTCGGACCGCGCCGGCGGATGATGCGGTGAGCCGGCTGGTGCTTCAGCGTTCGTTTGCCGCCTACCTTCCCCCTGACCGTTTTCCCGCCGGCGACTTTGCGTCTGAGCTGCTCGCGAATCAGGAACTGCTTGCACGCGCTTCCGACGAGACCGATGCTTCATTCGATCCGCGGTTGCAGGCTGCTCGGGAGCGAGCGCGCGAGCTCGCCATCCGGGGCATCTCTGTGCGACCGGCCTTCGCGGAGCATCACTTCACACTGCAGATGCTCGAGACGTCGGGGGTCAGGGGCGATGGCGCTAAGTTAAACAAAGAAAGTGTCATCCTGAGCGAAGCGAAGGATCCCCTGGTTGCCTGCGACAGAGCGAGTCCTGAGGGGATCCTTCGCTTCGCTCAGGATGACATGCGATTCACACCGCTTAAATCAAGGCCATTGGGGTAAGGGGCGCCCTGTGAGCCGGTATGACTCAGCCCCCGTTGGCGGAACGCCGTGAAGATCCTCTATCTGAACCCCAGTGCGCAGCTCGGAGGAGCGGAGGCAGCGCTGCGAACGCTGCTCGCGGCCATCCGTGAACAGCGCGCGGATTGGAACCTCGAGCTGATCGTCACCGAAGACGGCCCGCTGATCGAGCACCTGCGGCACGTCGGCGTTGCGGTTCAGATTCTCCCGATACCGCTTGCGGTTTCGAGCATCGGCGATTCGGCGGCTGGCGGCCCGGCAGGCCGGCAGCAGGTGCGTTTGATCTCCGTGATCGGGCGCCTCGCGCTGGCAGGACCCTCTCTCGTACTCTATTTGCTCCGGCTCCGAAAGGCGATCCGTCGAGCAGCGCCGGATGTCGTCCAGTCGAACGGATTCAAGATGCACGTTCTCGGGGCGCTCGCTACACCGAGCGGTATTCCGCTCGTATGGCACATACACGACTACGTCGCTTCACGGCCGCTCATGTCGCGTCTTCTGCGCATGGCTTCGCGATCCTGCAGAATCGCCGTCACAAACTCGAACAGTGTGGCCGCCGATCTGATGAAACTTTGCCCCGGCCTCGAGGTCGTGACAGTTCACAACGCCGTCGACGTCCAGCGTTTCTCGCCGGACGGTGCAGCCGCTGATCTCGATGCACTCGCCGGGATGGATCCTGCTCCGGCCGGAACCGTGCGCGCAGGTCTCGTCGCGACGATGGCGAAATGGAAGGGTCACGAAACCTTTCTCCGCGCGCTCGCCGCGTTGCCTTCGGATCTTCAGTTCCGCGGATATGTGATCGGCGGCGAGGTGTATCAGACTCGTGGAAGTCAGGCATCGGTTGCGGACCTGAAGAAGACCGCCACTGAGCTCGGGCTGAATGGAAGGGTGGGATTCACCGGATTCATCGATGACGCCGCGCCGGTGATGCGCGCGCTCGACATCGTCGTTCATGCGAGTACGCTTCCCGAGCCATTCGGCCTGGTCATTGTCGAAGGAATGGCGAGCGGCAGGCCGGTAGTCGTTAGCGCTGCCGGTGGAGCTGAAGAGATCGTCGATGCGTGCGGCTCGGAGCTTTCCTACGCGCCCGGAGACTCCACTGCTCTGGCGGCGATTCTCGCGAGGCTCATTTCAGACGCGCCTCTCCGTGAGCGACAGGGGACCGATGGACGCCGTTGTGCGGAGACGCATTTCACGACCGAAAGACTTGGCCGGGAGTTCGATACCATCTACGGGCGGCTCACGGCCCCTGCGCCAGGGCGTCACGATTGATTCGCAGAGATCCAGAGAACTGAATGCTCGCCATCGCCCTCTTAGCTGTTGCATTTCTCGGGACGTTCATCGCGTCACGGAAGAGCCTCGTTGCAGGACTTGCCGCCGTCTGCGCCGTCGGCTACGCGTATGGAATCGTGCGGGCGAACGTTCCGGCTCTGCCGACGCATTTTCTGTTTGATGCATCGGTGATCGCGCTCTATCTGACACAGTTCGTTCTCATCAGGCAGAAGTCCGGCACGATCGAGGCAGCGCGTCTGAGTCTGTGGGTTGGAATCCTGCTCGTCTGGCCCGCCCTGCTTGTGCTCGTGCCGGGGCAGGATCCGCTCGTGCAGCTCGTCGGGCTTCGTGGAAACATCTTTCTCGTTCCCTTCCTGCTCCTGGGAGCGCGGCTTCGTTCGAATCAGATTGAGAAACTCGGAATGATCCTGGGTGTGGCGAACATCCTGGTGTTCGCCCTTGCCGCGACGCAGTTCGTCGTCGGTGTGGAGCGATTTTTCCCTTTCAGTCCGGTCACAGAGCTGATCTACCGAAGCAACGACGCGGGACCGGGCGCACAGCTGAGAATTCCGGCATCGTTTCCAAGCGCGCATGCATTCGCTGCGACGATGGTGATCACGCTTCCTCTTCTCATCGGAGCGCTGGTGGTCTCCCGCCGGACTTCCGTGCGATGGTTCTATTCGCTCGCAATCCTCTGCTCGGTCCTTGGAGTCTTCATGGCGGCAACCCGGCTCTATGTCGGGATCCTCGCGGCGCTGGTTGTTTTTCTCATGGTCGCCGGAGGCGTATTCAGGCGATACCGTGCGAGGTGGCTGATCGGCCTCACGCTCATCGTTCTCGTCGTTGCCTCTCAGGAGCGGATGCAGCGATTCACGACGCTGTTCGATACGGCGTTCCTGACCGAGAGAATCGGATGGAGCGTCAATCGCACGTTCTTCGACCTCGCGTACAGGTATCCGCTCGGTAACGGACTCGGAGCCGGGGGCACGAGCGTCCCCCACTTCCTCGAGGATCGCATCCGCGATCGCGTCATCATGGAGAACGAATACGCGCGCATCATGCTCGAGCAGGGGATGATCGGGCTTCTGATCTGGAGCGCGTTCCTCATCTGGCTTTTCGTCAAGACGCGGCCTCGAACGGGCGAGCCGTGGGAGCTGAGCCGGAAATTGTTCCGGTTCGTCATCGCCGTACAGTTTCTGACTGGGTTCATCGGGATCGGCATTTTTACGGCGATTCCTCAGTCAGCACTGCTGTTTCTGTTTGCAGGCTGGCTCGTGATTCCTCAGAGGGCACAGAAGACACAGCAGGCGGTCCCGTCCATCGTTCCTCTCGATGAAGCTCCCGTGATCGGACGCGCTTATGGGTCGTAGCGGATCCGACGAAATCTACCGCGCGTCTCCTCCGTGGGTGATCGTAGCCGGAGGATTCCATCGCGAAGGCGGAATGGACAAAGCCAACGCAGCTCTTGCCTGGCATCTCGCAACCGGCGGCGCGACGGTAGACCTCGTGGGGCACTCGTTCGAAGACGAACTGGCTGGACATCATGCCGTAACGACGCATCTCGTGCCTCGTCCGCATGGATCTTTTCTACTCGGCGAAAGAAGGCTCGATTTGGAGGGGAGCGCCGTGGCGCGGAGTGTTCTGCGTGAGGATCCGCGTGCAAGGGTTGTGGTCAACGGTGGCAACTGTGCTTGGCCGGGCATCAACTGGGTCCACTATGTTCATCACGCGTGGCATCCTCCCGGCGGTCTCGGGATCGAGGGAATCAGGAATCGGATCAGCGGGCGGCACTTTCGAAGGACCGAGTTGCGGGCGCTGCGAAAAGCCGTGCTGATTCTGGCGAACTCGGAGAGAACGCGGCGGGATCTCATCGAGCTCCCCGGAATCGTGCCGGCCCGCGTCGAGACTCTCTACCTCGGGAACGATCCGTCGTGGAGCGTTCCCACAGTCGCAGATCGTCAGGCCGCGCGGCGCGAGTTCGGGATTCCCGATAACCGTCGCGCAGTCATCTTCGTCGGTGCACTTTCCACCGACGGCCGGAAAGGGTTCGATACCCTCTGGGAAGCATGGCGCAGGTTGTCAGAAGATCCGGACTGGGACGCCGAACTGCTCGTCGCGGGCGGAGGCCGGACGATCGATGCGTGGAAGGAGAGGTCCGCGCAGGCAGGTCTCGGCGAGCGGATTCGCTTTCTCGGATTCATCAGGAATGTCGACGAACTTCTCGCAGCTGCAGATCTGCTCGTGAGTCCGGTCCGGTATGAACCGTATGGCTTGAATGTGCAGGAAGCGATCTGCCGGGGAGTTCCGTCGATCGTTTCGGCTGCGGCCGGAGCGGCCGAGAAGTATCCGGAGTGGGCCCGACAGCTGTTGCTGTCAAATCCCGACGACGCGTGCGAGCTCGCAGAAGTCATCCGTGCATGGAGCGTCGAGATGCCGTCGTGGGGCTCGAAGTTCGAAGCACTGGGCGCCGAGTTCCGTGAGTACACATGGGACGCCATGGCCGCGGAGCTCGTGCGCATCGTCGATCAGAGGATTCGATGAGCATCGGGTCAGAGAGACGTCGCCCCCGGGTGCTGCACGTCGTACCCGCAATGTTCGGTAGCGACGGAGTGACGGGCGGAGCTGAACGATACGTGCTGGAGCTTGCACAGCGGATGGCCGTCGTCGTACCGACACGACTCGTGACGTTCGGAGAGAAGGACCAGACCGAAAGTTTCGGAAGTCTATCGTTGAGGGTGATCGGCGGGCCTCGTCACGTGCGGGGACAGAAGGCGAACCCCTTTTCTCTGGCGATCACGAGCGAGCTTCGCGGTGCGGACGTGATCCACTGCCATCAGAAGCACATCGCCATGTCGACGTTCCTTGGGTTGTCCGGACGTGTCGTTCGCAGACCGGTCTTCGTCACAGACCTCGGTGGAGGCGGATGGGACCTTTCGTCCTATGTGAACACGGACCGTCTCTTCAGAGGTCATCTTCACATCAGTGAGTTCAGCCGGAAGGTGTTCGGACACGAAGCGAACCGGCGCGCGAGGATCATCGGAGGGGGAGTCGACACGGAACGATTTTCGCCGGACGGAAGAGAACGAGGCGAGCGCGTGCTGTTTGTCGGAAGGCTTCTGCCTCACAAGGGTATCGACGTGCTGATCCGTGCGTTGCCGCCAGAGATGGCGCTCGAGATCATCGGTAAGCCCTACGACGAACGGTATTTCCAGGACCTGAAGAAACTGGCTGAAGGAAAGTCGGTCAGGTTCCGGCACGACTGCACCGACGACGAGTTGATCGAGGCATACAGAGATGCATCATGCATCGTGCTTCCGAGTGTCTACACTGATCTCTACGGAGGTACGACCGCGGTGCCTGAACTTCTCGGTCAGACGCTTCTCGAAGGAATGGCGTGCGGTGCGCCGGCAATCGGGACCGATGTGGCGAGTCTCCCTGAGGTCATCGAGGATCAGGTGAGCGGATTCATCGTCCCGCCGAATGACGTGGACGCGCTGCGGGCGCGGCTGGAGCAAATGGCGGGGGATTCAGCACTGCGTCGCGCCATGGGCGCTGCTGTGCGCTCACGGGTGATGGAGAAGTTTCAGTGGAGCTCGGTAGTCGACCGCTGTCTCCGCTCGTATGAGGAGCTTGGTGGCAGGCGAGGGGTCGGCTCTGAATAGACCGGAGCGATCCGCCGTTCCGGGATCTGTCATGCGTGTACTCCATCTTCACACCGGTGGACTCTACGGCGGCGTCGAGACGATGCTGACCTGTCTGCAGCGACATGCCGGCTCGATGCCGGGATGCCGGATGACGTTCGCGCTTCTCGAGGAGGGAAAGCTCTCGAAGGATTTGAGCGCTGCGGGTGGCGACATCGTGATGCTGCCGGAGACCAGGTTGCGCAATCCAGTGCAGATCGTGCGCGCGAAGCGAGCTCTCCGATCGGTTCTGACGCGCGGGGACTTCGATCTCGTCGTCACACATTCCACGTGGACGCACGCAATCTTCGCATCGACCGTAAGACAAGCAGGCGTACCGCTCGTCTTCTGGCAGCACAACGCTTTCGAAGATCGCCACTGGATCGAACGACTGGCCGGACGCGTTCCTCCCGATCTCGTGATCAGCAACAGCCTGTACAGCGCAACGACCCTGCCCCGCGTCTTCCCGGATGTTGCGCACGAGGTCGTCTATTACCCGGTTGGGAGTCCCGCGCATGAGGACCCGGAAGTGCGCGCGATGGTGCGGAACGAGATGTCCACGCCTGAAGGTGATGTCGTCATCATCCAGGTCAGCCGGATGGAGGCGTGGAAGGGCCATCGACTTCTCCTCGACGCCCTCGGAGAGCTCGCAGATGTGCAGGGCTGGACCTGCTGGCAGATCGGCGGTGCGCAGCGCGAGAGTGAGAAGGAGTACGAGAACCAGTTACGCAGACGCGTCGAAGAACTGGGAATCGAAAGCCGTGTGAGGTTCGCCGGCCATCGTCACGACGTGCCGAGGCTGCTCGCTGCAGCGGACATTCACTGCCAGCCGAATTTGAAGCCGGAGTCTTTCGGGATCACGTTCGTGGAGGCGTTGTACCGAGGTCTGCCTGTCGTCACGACAGCGATGGGAGGCGCGCGCGAGATTGTCGACGAATCGTGCGGAGTTCTGATCGAGCAGCCCGACGCGGCCGACCTCGCCCGCGCGCTTGGCGGCATCATCGAAAGCGCAGAATTGAGCAGCTCGCTCTCCGCGGCGGGTCCCGCCCGAGCCGCCATGCTCTGCGACCCCGCCGTCCAGTCTTCCCGCATTCATGAAGTATTCTCCCGGTTGGCGTGACGAATGCGGGCTGAGTGGCACCTGGTAACGAGCGAGTTTCCTCCCGATGTCTGCGGAGTGGGAGATCAGTCGTACCTTCTGGCGAAAGGGCTCGCCGAGGCAGGCGACGAGGTGCATGTGTACACGAGAAGGACGGCGGACCCGCCGCCGGATCTCGCGGGAGTCAGCGTGCATCAGGTCTTCACGGATTACGGGCGGACGGACCTCGACAGGCTGGGGGAGGAGCTCGACCGGCATCCGGCCCCCAGGCGTCTTCTGGTGCAATGGGTGCCTCACGGCTACGGTTTCCGTTCGCTCAACCTCGCTCTCGCGTACTGGCTATTCCGTCGCGGTCGGACGGGCGATGACCTGGTCGAGCTCATCGTGCATGAGCCGGGACTCGGATGGAGCAGCCGGGATGGCCTGCATTTTCTTGCGGCGCTCGTCCACCGCGCGATGCTTACGCTGGCGCTGCGTGGGGCGCGCAAGGCGTGGGTGACGATTCCTGCATGGAGCGCGCGCGTCAAGCCGTATGCCCGTCGCGGGCTCGCCATCAAATGGCTTCCGGCTACGAGTCCTGTTCCGGTCGTCGACGATTCAATGCGCGTGCTCGAGATCCGGCAGCAGTTTGGCAGTCCTGCGAAAGTCATCGGAGTGTTCGGGAAGAAACCGGCGATCGACCGTCAATTCGAAACGATCGTTGTTGAAATTCTCAGCCAGAATCCCGAGGCAGCGCTCGTCCTGATGGGCGCAGGCAGCACCGAAGCTGCCGACATCCTCAGGGTCAGCCATCCAGCGCTCCGCGCGCGCATTCATTCGATGGGAACGTTGTCGAGCCGCGAGGTGTCGCTGACAATTCAGGCATGCGACGTCATGCTCCAGCTTTATCCCGACGGAGTGAATGCACGGAGAAGCTCGCTCCTGTCCTCTCTGGCGAATGGCGCTGCGATCGTCACGAACGAAGGCGACCACACGGAACTGATGTGGCGTGAGAGTGAAGCGGTCAGCCTTGTGAAGGATGAAGACCGCGATACAGTGGTGCGAGCGGTGAACGCGATCCTCGCCGACCTCGACGGGAGGAAACATCTCGGACGGCGAGCGCGTGCTCTCTTCGAGAAGGAGTTTCGGCTGTCGAACGTCATCAGCCGGCTTCGAAACGGATGACCGGATGAGAATCGCGATCGCAAACTGGAGCAGGCGTATTGCCGGAGGTGTCGAAACCTACCTGGCCGACGTGGTTCCTGCTCTCGCCGGTCTCGGGCATGAGCTCGCACTGATCACGGAGCTCGACGAACCGGTGGACCGCGCGATCATCGGAAATGGACGGCTCGAGGCAGATCTCTGCGTTCGCTCTCTCGGCATGAGCGCTTCCGTCGAATCACTCACCGCCTGGCAACCCGACGTGATTTATCTGCACCAGATGCAGGAGCTCGAGCTCGAACGGAGACTCTCGGAGATCGCGCCCGTTGTCGCGTTCGCGCATGCGTATTACGGGACCTGCATCAGTGGAACGAAGACACACCGCCTGCCTTCTGCACATCCCTGCAGCCGGCAGCTTGGCCCGGGGTGCCTCGTTCACTATTTTCCCAATCGCTGCGGTGGTCTCAATCCCGTAACGATGATGCGTCTTTACCAGCAGCAGAGCGCGCGGCTCGAGCAGATGCGTCGCTACTTCAGAGTCGTGACGTTTTCCGATCACATGGCTCGCGAGTATCGGAAGCATGGCATAAGCGCGACCAGACTGTGGGAGGAGAGCGTTTCGGGCGATGCATATCGCGCCGTTCCCCGATCCGCGCCGTCAGCCGATGCGTCGTGGAATCTGATGTTCCTGGGCCGTTTCGAGCTGCTCAAAGGGGCGGAGGTTCTCCTCGATTCGTTACGTGTTCTCGCTGCAGAAGGATCTGGGAAGATCTCTTTGAGGCTGGTCGGAGACGGAACCGAGCGTCGCGGGCTCGAGCGCAAAGCTGCTGCGATCATGGCCGACACGAAGCAGCTTCTGATCGATTTTCCGGGATGGCTGACGGGCGACGAGCTCGAAAGCGAATGGGACCGTGCACATGCCCTGGTGATGCCGAGCATCTGGCCGGAGCCTTTCGGGCTGGCCGGCATCGAAGCCGGCAGGCGGGGCCTCCCTGTGGTGGCCTTCGAGGTCGGTGCGATCCCGGAATGGCTCGAGGGCGGAAGGAACGGTGTGCTCGCGCGACTCGGAGTTAGCCGCGCTCTCAGTTTCGCCCGCGCCCTGAAGTTGCTGATGTCCGACCCGGCTGTCTATGCATCGATGAGCGAGGCCGCGCCGCGGATGGCGGAGCGCTTTTCATTGCAGCATCACCTCGAGCCATTGTCCGCCGTGCTGAAGCTCGCTGCAGCGTCTGCAGGAAGGAAGGCGTCGTGAAGCAGCCGGCGCTATGGTTCGTTGTGGAAAGCGGCACGGACGTGCGGATCGTCGAGGGTCTTGCTCCACGATTCGATCTGTCGATCTATGCGCGAAGCACAGGCGGTCGCGAGGTGAGCCAGGAACCGTCTATCCCGCTCGTACTTGATCGAGGGCCGGCGTCCCGCTTCCTATTCGCGTTGTTTCTTTTCTTCCGGATCGCGTTGCGCAGGGTCCGTCCCGACTTCATTCTCGTGCAGGGTTACAGTCTCGCTGCATTCGCCGCAAACATGGGAGGGCGTCTCTCCGGGGTGCCGGTCGCGATGTTCGTCTGCAGTCCAACCGAGGAGTATTACCGCTGCAGGCGCCTCGATTCGGATGGAGAGAAGCCGTATCGAGCGCATGAGCTCCGGCTTCTCGAAACGCTTGGAAAACTGAATGCGGTTGCGGGATCCCGCTACGTCGTGTTGAGCCGCTATCTGGCTTCAGTCGTCGAGGAGCACGGCGGAAGCAACGTGGAGGTCATACCGCTCTACGGGGTGGACACGACCACCTTTCGTCCCGCGGACCGGCCGAAGGAGACGCTGCGCCGGGATCGCGGGCTCCCGGAAAAGGGCGCGATCATTTTCTTCAGCAGCAGGATCGCGCCCGAAAAGGACGCGGCGACGCTGCTGAGCGCGGTGCGGATACTGAGGGAGCGCGGGGTCGACATCCACATTCTTCACCGCAGCGGTGGATATCGTACGTTCGCGCGTCTGGCCGAAGATGCAGGAATTGGCGATATCGTGATCGCCACGGACGCGGTGCATCCGGTCAACGAGCTTCCACTCGACTACCAGGCGTCGGACCTCTGCGTTCAGGCGAGCCGGGCCGAGGGGCTGGGGTTTTCGCCGCTCGAAGCGCTGGCGTGCGGTGTTCCCGTGGTTGCCGCCGCCGTGGGCGGGTTGCGGGAAACGATTCTCGACGGGGAGACGGGGTGGACCTATCCGGTTGGCGACGCTTCTGCACTCGCTTCCGCGATCGAGGACGTTCTGGCGAGGCCGGACGAAGCAACGCGACGCGCGGAAGAGGGGCGGCGACTCGTCGAGGCGCAGTATGAGAGGGAAAAAGTCTTCGATCGCTTCGAGGCGTTCGTGAAAGAAGTCGTGGCGGGAAGGAGTCATGGTGCAGCACGAAGTCGATGATGCATTGCGCGAGGGTCACTACGCGAAGAAACAGATCTTCTGCAGAAGCAAGCTGATTTCCTGGAGCCACAGCCGGCGGTTCGTAACCGGCGTGCGCCTGGCGGAACGGTTCGCCGGCAAGCGTATCGTTGATTATGGCTGCGGCGATGGAACGTTCCTGACGATGCTGATGGCGGGTCAATCCGCCCCCGCTTTCGCTGTTGGAGCGGAGCTGACCGAGGATCTCGTGCGCGATTGCCGGGAGAGACTCGAGAGCGAGAGGCTGCAGTTCGTTCTCACTTCGCAACTGCATGATGAGCGTCATCGCGGCGCGTACGACGGCGTAGTCTGCATGGAAGTTCTCGAGCACGTCATCGATGATCGCCCGATGCTCGAGCTCTTCCACAGCCTGCTTGCACCCGGCGGCTCTCTGCTGCTCAGCGTACCGGTCGAGACGGGCCTTCCGGTGCTAGTCAAACAATCGGCGCGTCGCCTCGCGAGCTGGAGAAAGTTTGCAGACTACTCCGGAATGCAGCCGTACACGATGCGCGAGCTGTGGGCCACTGTTTTTGCAGGAAGCCAGCAGCACATCGTCCGGCCGGTTCACAGCGACGAAAATGGTTTCGAATCGCACGATCACAAGGGATTCAACTGGATGTTCCTTCGCGAGAAGCTGCGCGATCTCTTCGAGATCGAACAGGTCCTCGGGTCGCCTCTGGCGTGGCTTCCCCCGCATCTCGGAAGCCAGGCGTGGTTCATCGCGCGGAAGCGAGAGGAGTTCCGCAAGCCGACTATTTCTCGTGACGCCTTGACTATGTACTAGCGCCGGAGGTCCCTCGCCCCTCCCACCCACACGCCCAGGCTCGGGATGACAAGTGCTGACGATCGCCGCGCGGGATGACACGATGCTTCGATCACCTGGCGATGAGCGCACATACAATGTCCGGCCAGATGGTGAAGAGCATTCGCGTGGCACTGCTTGCCGACATGCCGGAAGAGCGGTGGCCCAGTATGGATCTGATGGGTGAGATGCTCGAAGCGGAGCTACGCGAGGTCGGAGGCATCGACGCTGCGCTTGTCAGGCCTTCGATGAAGCGAAGGTTCAGCCGGAACGATGATTTCAGCAGTGGGCGATACAACGTCGACCGGCTTGCAGGCAGGATGTTCGATTACCCGCGGTTGCTGCGATCGAAAGCTCGCGAGTTCGACGTGTTCCACCTCACGGATCACAGTTACGCACAGCTGGCACTCGAGACGCCTCCGGAGCGAACACTCGTGACCTGTCACGATATTGACGCCTTCCGCGCGGTGGTCGAGCCTCGAGAGCACCCCCGTCCATTCTGGATCCGGCGGATCTCGCGACGTGTGCTCGAGGGGCTGAGGCGGGCTGCGATCGTCACGTGCGACAGCCGGGCAACCCGAGACGATCTGCTCGCGTACGATCTGGTTCCCGAAGAGCGACTCGTGGTAGTGCCGCTCGGTGTCCATCCATCGTGTTCCCCTGATCGCACGCCGGCTGACGACGCGCTCGATCTCCGACTGGGTCCCGCGGGACGCGTTCCGGAGTTTCTGCACGTGGGAAGCACGATCCCCCGCAAGCGCATCGACGTTGCCCTGCAGGTTTTCGCTGCGATCGTCGAGACACATCCGAACGCAAGGCTGCTCCGGGTGGGCGGACCCTTTACCGAAGAACAGAGGTCTCTCGCCGCAAAGCTGGGAATCGCGGACTCGATCGTGGTTCTTCCGTTCATCGATCGCGAGACACTCGCTGCCGTCTACCGCCGGGCTCTGGCTCTGATCCTCCCTTCCGCCGCGGAAGGATTCGGACTGCCTGTGGTGGAGGCGCTCGCGAGTGGGACGCCGGTGCTTTGCAGCGATCTTGCAGTTCTCCGCGAGGTCGGGGGTGAAGCCGCGGACTATTTTCATCACGAAGATGCCGCCGGGTTTGCCGATCGGGCACAAGAGCTCATCGAAGATCCGGTGATTCGCGTCCGCAAGCGATCCGAGGGACTGTTGCAGGCGGAAGGGTTCCGCTGGAGTGCGGCCGCGGAGAAGTTCGCGGAGATCTATCGGGGGATCGCGATAAGATAACCCGACTCTGTTTCAATGAAATGAGGAGCGACGCACCCCGGCATTGCCAGGGATCGCAGTCGAATCTTCCTCATCTGGAGATTGTGGTGACCAGAAAGGCATTAATCACCGGTATCACGGGGCAGGACGGCAGTTACCTCGCCGAACAACTGCTGGGTCTGGGCTATGAGGTCCATGGGCTCGTCCGCCGTGTTGCGCTCGAAGCGCCGAATCAGAGGTTCGGGCGCATTACTCATCTCATGGACCGAGTCACTCTGCACGGCGCGAGTCTCGAGAGTTATCCGAGCATTTTCAACGTCATGAGCCGGAACGAGTTCGACGAGTGTTATCACCTCGCCGCGCAAAGCTTCGTCGCCGAGAGCTTCGCCGATGGCTTCTCGACGATGAACACGAATATCAACGGCACGCACTACATGCTCGCAGCGCTCCGGGAACTGCGTCCGTCGTGCAGGTTCTACTTCGCTGGCTCGAGCGAGATGTTCGGCAAAGTCAGGGAGACACCTCAAAGTGAGAACACTCCGTTTCACCCCCGCAGCCCCTATGGGATCAGCAAGGTCGCCGGGTTCGAGCTGACGCGCAACTACCGTGAGGCCTACGGCATGTTCTGCTCCAGCGGGATTCTGTTCAATCACGAGGGCCCGCGCCGAGGACATGAGTTCGTCACCCGCAAGATCACGAGCACCGCGGCGCGCATCAAGCTCGGTCTCGCCTCGGAGCTCAGGATCGGAAATCTCGACGCGAAGCGCGACTGGGGTCACGCTGCCGACTACATACGCGCCATGCATCTGATGCTTCAGCACTCCGAGCCCGACGACTTCGTCATCTCGATGGGGGAGACGCACAGCGTCCGGGAATTCTGCCAGCTCGCGTTCGGAGAGCTCGGTCTCAACTACGAGGAATTCGTTAAGATCGATGAGCGCTACTACCGTCCTGCGGAAGTGGAACTGCTCGTCGGCGACTCCTCCAAAGCGCGAGAAGTTCTCGGATGGCAGCCCAGATACACGTTCCGCGAGCTGGTCACGGAGATGGTCCAGTCCGATCTCGAGCAGGCCGAGAGGCAAAGATGAAAGATGAAAGATGAAAGATGAAGCCACCGCACACCCTGTCGATGAGGGTGGGAGGCGGGCTTCATCTTTCATCTTTCATCCTTCATCCTTGGTTCCGATGCGCGTCGTCCACATCGGTAAGTACTATCCCCCGGTCCTCGGCGGCATCGAGACGCACCTGCGGAACCTCGCCGTCGGCCTGCGTGACCGGGTCGACCTCACGGTGCTCGTCGCGAACTCCGGCCGTGCGACAGTGCATGAGCAACCGGAGGGAGTTGACCTGGTGCGACTCGGACAAGTGCTGCAGGTTGCCTCCGCGCCGATCGTCAGAGGAATCCGACGCGAGCTTCTCGCGGCCCGGCCGGACGTAGTCCACCTGCATCATCCGAATCCCTTCGCCACGATCGCATGGTTGAGCCGCCCCATCGGCAAGCTCGTGATCAGCTACCACGGAGACACGGTGCGGCAGAAGTTTCTGGGGCCGCTTTTTCTACCGGTGCTGCATCGTGCGCTGCGGAGATCGAGTGCGGTGATCGCCGCCACGCGAAACCATGTCGAGATGTCGCCGGTCCTTTCGGGCTATGCGGACCGTTCGCACATCGTGCCGTATGGAATCGACATGGAACGTTTCGAATCGGCGGACGCGGCGGAGGTTCATGAGATCCGTGGCCGTTATGGAGATCGGATCGTACTCGCCCTCGGCCGGCTCGTTTATTACAAGGGATTCGAGGTGCTGATCCGGGCCATGAGCAGAGTCGACGGGCACCTGGTGATCATCGGAGAGGGGCCGCTCCAGAGGGAACTGGAGGAACTGGTTCGCTCGACAGGCCAGCAGGCGAAGATCAACATTCTTGGCGCGGTCGAACACATCGCCGCCTGGTATCACGCGGCGTCGGTTTTCGTTCTTCCATCGATCGCGAAGAGTGAGGCGTTCGGAATCGTGCAGCTCGAAGCGATGGCTGCGCGAACGCCGGTGATCAATACGTCGCTCCCATCCGGAGTTCCGCTCGTCTCTCTCGACGGGGAAACAGGGCTGACCGTTCCGCCCGGCGATGTCGAAGCGCTGGCGGCCGCAATCTCCTCACTGCTCGACGACGAACCGCTCCGCCGCAAGTTCGGCAAGGCCGGCCATGAGAGAGTCCGTACCGGATTCACGACCAGCGCGATGGTCGACGCGACGATTGGGGTGTACGAGAAGGTCCTCCGCCCAACCGCCCAGCCCGCCCGGCCCGCCAGTTCTGAGTTCTGAGTTCTGAGTTGTGAGTTGGCAGTCGCGCGCTCGCACGGGTCGGGCGGGAACTCACAACTCACAACTGGCGGGCCGGGCAGGCGGGCACAACTCAGAACCGGGTGGGTGGGCGGACCGGGCGCGGCTTTTGAATTCAGCACCATTAGCGGCGGTGTTCCATCCCGGATATACTTGCCCTCTCTGTGGTTTAGAGACTGACCTGCGTGACATTGCTTCTCTTTCTGCTTCCAGCTCTGGTCGCTGCAGCGATCAGCGCCCTGCTGACCCCGGTCGCCCGGAGGTTGGCGCTGCGTGTCGGCGCGATCGACCGGCCGGATCCCCGCAAGATTCACAGCACTCCCGTTCCACGGCTAGGCGGCCTCGCCGTGATCGTCTCGGTGCTCGTGGTACTCGGCGTCGTTCGGCTCATCGAGAGAGCGGGTGTGCAGACTCCGCTGGAAGGAAACGATTTCTTTCTGGCCGTAGCGCTCGGGGCGATTCCGGTCTTTCTGATTTCGATCTGGGATGACATCAGACCTCTGCGTCATACCCCGAAGTTCCTCGCCCAGTTCCTCGGTGCGTCGATCGCAATTGCCCTCGGAGTGCGGCTTGGACCGGACGTTCACCTGTTCGGTCAGGCGATCGAGCTCGGCTGGCTTGCGATCCCGATCTCCGTTCTCTGGATCGTCGGGGTCACCAACGCCTTCAACCTCGTGGATGGGCTCGACGGGCTTTCTGCCGGACTTGCAATGATCTCGGCCATCTCGCTTGCCGGCGTGTCGGCACTCGTCGGTATGGAGGGACTGGCTTCTGCCGCGATCATCCTGGCCGGGGCGCTGCTCGGGTTTCTTCGCTACAACATGTATCCGGCGCGCATTTTTCTGGGGGACACGGGATCGTGCACGGTGGGGTTCTACCTTGCATGTCTGACGCTTCAGGGAAGCTCGGTGATGACCGCGGGCCTGGCCGTGCTGCTCCCGATGGTGGTACTCGGACTGCCACTCGCAGAGACACTCATCTCCATGATGCGGAGAACGCTCCGGAGAATGGGCCGCGAAGGGAACTCATCGATTTTCGAGGCGGATAAAGAGCACTTCCACCATCGTCTTCTCGCACTTGGACTCGATCATCGCCGGGCGGTACTGACGCTTTACGCCGTGGGGCTGACGCTTGCGGCTTTCGGATTCGCGTCGCTTTACGTGAACCACGAAGGGGCGGCGATCCTCCTGCTGACCCTCCTGATCGCCGCGTTCATCGGTGTGAAGCGACTCGGCTACGACGAGTTCGCGCTTCTTCGCCGCGGCGTGGTTCTGCGCGTGTACGACGCGCCCGTGCTCAAGGCCGCGCTCTTCACGGTATTCGTCGACATGGCTCTGGTCTTTCTCGCCGTCTATGGCTCGATTGTCGTCAAGTACGACGACTGGAGCCTCGTTCGTCAGAAGCCGCTCGCCGATCTGATGGTCACGGTCTTTCCGCTGCTCACGCTCCTTGTCTTCTACGCGTTCCGGATGTATCGAGAGTCGTGGCGCCAGGCGAGCATGGAGGATCTGCTCAAGTCGTCATGGGCCGTTCTGACGGCTGTAGCACTCGGTGCGGCGGTCTGCAGAATCTCTCTCGAGCAGATGCCTCCGATGACGTTCTTCGTGATCTACGCGTTGATGCTGCTCGCGCTCATCAACGGCGCGCGTGCATCCTACAGACTCTTTTTCCACTGGACCCGAAGCGCGTCGGCGGATGGCGATCCGGTGGTCATCTACGGTGCGGGGCGGGCAGGAAGCATTGCGCTGCGGGAACTGATGTCGAATCCGCTTCTCGGTATGCGCCCGGTCGGATTTCTCGATGACGATATCTACAAGGTCGGCAAATACGTCAATGGCTGCCCCGTACTCGGAACTGCGGCGCGGCTTCCGCGGCTCCTTGCAAGGCATGACATCAGCGGAGTGATCATTGCCTCCGACAAGATCGATCCCGATTCGGTAGCCGAGATCGCGCGGCTCTGCTCGAGAAGTCAGGTGTGGATGCGGAACTTCCAGATCTCTTTCGTTCCGGTTCAGAGCTCCGCAGCTCTGCATCCGGTCCGCGATGCGGAAGATCCAATGGAGGTCGGCTCGTTTGACGAACCGATCGCCGTCGGGTCCGCTCTCGAAGAAGGCGTCTGGTCCACTCTCGCCCTGACCGAAAGCGAAGCGACGAGACGGGGATGAAAGCAGCGGATTCCCCATTCAACATTCTCAGCGTCGACGTCGAAGAGTGGTTCCACATCCTCGAGGTCGAGGGCACTCCGCCGATGGACGACTGGGTGAAGCTCGAATCGCGTGTGGAGCGAAACTTCGAACGACTCCTCGAGCGATTCGATGTTCACGATGTCTCGGTCACCTGTTTCTTCCTCGGGTGGGTCGCAGAGAAGTTTCCGCACCTCGTTCGCAGGGCGGCGGAGGCCGGACACGAGATCGCATCGCACGGCTACGCACACGAGCTGGTCTACACGCAGACGCCGGCAGAGTTCCGCCGGGACGTCGAGCGCACGCGGCTGCTGCTGGAAGATCTCAGCGGAACAGCTGTCGCCGGCTATCGCGCGCCCGGGTTCTCGATTACCTCGGAAACTCTCTGGGCGTTCGAAGAGCTCGTCAGGGCCGGATATCGATACGATTCTTCCCTCTTTCCGGCATCCAGAGGGCATGGTGGCCTCGCCGGAGCGGAACGCGCTCCCCATACGATCGACACGCCCGCGGGACCGCTGCTCGAGTTCCCTATCTCCGTTGCGCATCTCATGGGTCGGCGGCTCTGCTTTTTCGGAGGCGGGTACCTTCGTTTCTTCCCGATCTCGATGATCCGGAAGATGACCCGCCAGGTGAATGGAGAGGGACTCCCGGTGATCTATTACGTGCATCCGCGCGAGATTGATCCCGACCACCCGCGTCTGCCGATGAGCCGGGTGCGGCACTTCAAGTCGTACGTGAACCTTTCATCGACGATGAAGAAGCTCGACGCAATCATGCGCGAGCAGCCCCTGGCGAGCTTCCGCGACTGGATGGAGCAGACGGCACCCGCATGAGAGTGCGTCTGCCGATGGAAGCTCGATGAGCGAGACGGCGGCCTGGACGATACGGGCATACCGCGCCGGAGATCAGGAGGCGATTCTCAGGCTGTGCGCGGATGTGTTCGGCTCGGAGATGTCGGCTGAACACTGGCGGTGGCAGATGCTCGAGAACCCGACGCGACAGGCTGTGATCTGGATCGCGGAAACTGCCGATGGCACGATGACGGGACACTGCAGCCTGATTCCCGTGCCCCTCTGGCGCGACGGAAGAGTTGAGACCGGGGCGTGGTCGATCCTCAGCATGGTTCACCCCGACTTTCAGCGGCAGGGGATTCTGAAAAAACTCGTGGCGGCGGCCGAGGAGGAGCTCGCACAATCCGGCGGAAGCGCCGGATTCGCGTTTGTGAATCAGAACTCGATTCATGTCTACACGAAACAGATGGGGTGGAGCGAGCTGCAGGGGGAGATGCCCGTCTACTTTGCCGTCCTCGATCCATCATGCGTCGTACGCAAGTACATTCACAACTCTGCGATCGCGACTGTTGCAGGAACGATTCTCAGGCCGTTCACCTCTCTGATCTTTCGAATCGAGAGTGCGAGGCCGGCCTCCGAGGTCCGTATTTCGCGAGTCGATGGATTCGATGAACGGATCGACACGCTCTGGAACGCGATGCGCTCCGGTGTGAAGCTCGCAACTGATCGCAGCTCCCGTTATCTTCGCTGGCGATTCGCAGAAAATCGACGCGACTACACCATTCACATCGCCGAGGTTCGGGGGCATCTGGCCGGACTCGTCGTAACTCGTGTCGATGTGAAGTTCGGTCAGCGTTTCGGGTACATCGCCGAATTTTTTTTCCGGCCCGGTTCGGACGAGGCGGGAGTTGCGCTTCTGGCCGAAGCTCGCAGGGTGCTTCGCGACGCCGGCTGCGGGATGGTCACGGCGCTCGCTCTGGAGCCGCCGGAGATTCGCAACGCCCTCGGGCGAGCCGGCTTCCGGCGCCTTCCGCGACGCCTCATGCCCCATCCTATCCACTTCATCAGCAAAGACCTGAGCTCGCGCCGTGCGAAGCTCACCGACCCTGCCGACTGGTTCGTCAGCTGGTCCGACCACGACGTGGTCTAGAGACGATGGCCTGGTTGACGGCGAACGAACGCGTGTCATCCTGAGCGAAGCGAAGGATCCCCTCAGAACTCGCCCTGATGCGTGTAATCGGGGGATCCTTCGCTGCGCTCAGGATGACACTGCCTGCGCGTCGGGCATGTGACGGACATCATCAATAATTCGCTTCGGAGGGAGTATAGTCGGCTGGAATCCACCACAAACGAAGAGGAAGGCCATCGATGAAACGACGACTCTCAGGAGCTCTGGCAGTGCTTGCTCTGCTCATCACGACGGGCTGTTTCGAGATCGAGCAGACGATCAATCTGAATAAAGACATGTCGGGCGATGCCGGAGTGAAGATCGGCATCGACTTCGAGCCGATGGTTCTGATCATGACCCAGATGAAGCGGGAGATGGAGGGGAAGACGGGACCTCCGACGAAAGCCGAACTCGCTGAGGCGCGGGCGGAGTTCACGAAGAAGTCCAAGAGTGAGCCTCAGGAAGATTCCGCAAAGGTTCGAGGCGAGATCGAGAGCGAGCTTCCCGAAGGCGTCAAGCTTCTCGACGTGAAGGTCGAGGAGAAGGATCTCGGAATGATGTCGACCTTCACCTTCTCGTTCGACAAAGTCAGTCAGCTCGTGGGCGTGAAACTGCCTTCGTCCGGCGAGGATCCTTCGAAGATGAACGTCATGGACTCACCGTTCGAAGGGCTCGAGCTCGTCGAGGACGGCAAGACCATGACGATCCGCTCAAAGCCGCAGAACCCGACAGCCGCCGTGACCAAAGAGACGCAGCAGAATGCCGAGGTCGATCCCGAGATGGAGAAGATGATGGAAGAGGCGTTCAAGAGCCTCCGCGTCGCCTATCGGATCACCGCACCCTTCGAGGTCGTCTCACACAACGCGACATCAGTGGAAGGCAACACGCTGATCTGGAACTACGACCTGGCCGCCTTCAAGAAGATGGAAGCCGAGGGGAAGGTGGAGGATATCGCGGTGATGGTGGTGTACAAGAAATGAAGTAGACAGTACACAGTAGACAGAAGACAGTAGCCCGCCCTCCCGGCTGTGAGTCGGGGGTGGCGGGCTTTCTTGTTTCAGGGGTGTCGATACGAGTGGACGCACGCAAGGCGTCGCAGGGAGGGAGGGCTTCTGTCTCCTGTCTACTGTGTGCTGTCTACTATCTTTCCGTCGTCCCCGCCCTCCCATACCGATCCTCCAGCCGCACCACGTCGTCGAGCTCGGGAGTGGAGACCTCCACGATGTCGGAGTCCTCGATCGCTTCGATCTGGTGAATGAGGCGGGGGGGGATGTGGTACGAATCGCCGACGTTCATGGTGACGGTTCTCTCTTGGTCCTCCCACTTGAGAGTGAGTCGGATCTTGCCGCTGATCAGGTAGAGCGTCTCGTCCTTGACGTTGTGGTATTGCCGGCTGAGGCTCTCACCGCGATTCACATGCAGAACCTTGCCGACGTACCGTTCGGTCCGGCCCCAGATCAGTTCGTAACCCCACGGCTTGGGGACCCGAGTCACCTCTCTGGCGGTGAAGTGCTCATTGCTCATGCTGTCGATTCTCCTGGCCCGGAGCCGTTCTCTGATGCAAGCGCCGAGGCAGGCCTATCGTACACGCTGAAGGCCGTTGGTTTCGCAACGGTCGAATGAGCTGCAGCTATTTTTTTGCCGGGGTGAGGTTGTAGTAGAACTGTGCGGTGACCCGCTCGCTCCGGTTGGGAAAGTCGGCAGGCAGGGGGCGGAGTGGGGAGGCGAGCTCGATGGCTTTCTTTGCCGCGAAATCGAACGGCGGGATCTCGGAGCTCTTCACGATGCGGACATCCGTAATCGCTCCGCTCCGCTGGATCGTGAATTGAATCGTCACCACGCCTTTCATCCCCATGCGGATGAGGCTGGGCATGTTGTCGTACCAGTGGCGCCGGATCTTGGTCACCATGTGGTCGGCGTAGTCACCCCATTCGTACCACTGACTCTCGAACGAAATCGGTCCGCTTTCGGCGAAGCCAGGTTCTCCGCCTGGAGATCCGACGCCTTCTCCACTGAGGGAGGCGATCTTACCGACTTCCTGGATGGCGGAGTTCCAGTCGATCCCACGGGTGGCGGGCTCAGCTGCCGCGGACTGGCTGGGCGCTCGGAATGCCGATGACGCCTCAACGGCTGCAGTTGGCTGGGCGTCGGCGCGCGCCGCCGACGGATTGAGCGGTCTCGTCAGCGCTTCGCCGTCGGGCCTTCCCTGTGGAGGTGCCGGAGCGCCGCCGGGAACATACGTGCCACCTTCTCCTGGCCGCTGCGTCGGCTGGTCTCCTGTAGGGTCCGGCATGGTTGCCCGCCGGTTCGCATTGGAGAAGGGAGCGTCCGGCGAAACCCGCTGTTCGATCGCCGGTCCCGGCGCCTGCTCGAACTGGGGGGTGGACTGAGGGGCCTGCCGGAGTATCTGGACGAATCGAGCCGCTTCTTCGCTCGACTGGACCGGTTCGGCCTGCCTGTTCAACGTGAAAAGCATCAGCAGAGCTGCGTGCAGGACCACCGAGATCGTGACTGCCGGGCCGATCCCCCGTCCTTTCGGCGGCTCGCCGATGAGATCCATGTGCTTTTCCAATGGCAGTCTGTCCTGGTCGTAAAAGGAAAGGAGCCCACTATTTCTTCCAGCTTCTCTGCTACTTACGGGTTACTTTTCGCGCGCGATCACTATCTATTCTGCATGTTAGACTCGCAGGCTGCGGCGAGGTTCCATCCAACCCCTTCGTCCAACCCTTTCCCGAAGGAGAATCTGTGACCACTTATCCGCCAGTTCCACCGCCGCCTCGGGCTCCCGCGGGTTCCGGCGCGACCTCGTTCGATTTCGGGAAGGCCTTCACCTTTCCGTTTCAGGATCCGGAGTGGCTCAGCAAGACGCTGATGGGAGGGCTGTTCTCGCTGCTGGGCCTGTTTCTGGTCGGCCATTTCTTTGTGGTCGGCTATCTTGCGCAGCTCGTCCGCAATGTCGTCGCGGGTCATGAGCGTCCGCTTCCTGCCTGGGACGATCTCGGGACCTATTTCGTCGAAGGCTTCAAGCTCGTACTCGTCGGAATTGTTTTTTCCCTCCCGGTTCTCATTCCGATCCTGCTTCTGGTCATCCCGGCGGCGATCCTCGAAGGTGAGGGGGCGGAATCGGCCGCCGGAGTGCTCGGCATGGTCATGGTGTGCCTGGTGTTTCCGCTGATGCTGGTCGTCATGGTGATCCTGCCTGCGGCGTTGACACGCGCGGCCGTACTGGGACGGGCTGGCGCCGCGTTCGAGTTCGGCTCGATCTTCACATTCCTCAAAACGAATGCTGTGAATTACATCCTTGCGATTCTCGTATACATCGTCGCCAACTTTGCGAGCCAGTTCGGGATCATTCTTTTCTGCATCGGCATCTTCTTCACGACCTTTCTCTCCCTGGTGATGACGGCTTATGCATTTGCCGAAACGTATCGCCTGTCACCGGTGAAATGACGCGCGAAGCGAAATTCGTCGGAGGTGCGCTGGGCGCTGTCGCGGTGGCGATTCTCGGGGCGGTGACGGCGAGCACCTGGGCGGTCGCTGCGGGAGCGTCTCCAAAACTGCGAATTCTCTTCCGCGTCATGTGTCACGGACTCGAAAGCCGCTGCCTCATCCTGTGGGATACACCGATGCCGATCTGTTCCCGATGTTTTGCGATCTACGCAGGGTTACTGGTCGGAGTCGCGGCTTTCGCATTTCTCGCTTTTTTGAGGGCGAAGCCATTGCCGCTCTCGGGCCTGATAGCGCTGAGCGTGCCGTTGATGATCGACGGATTTTCGCAGGCTTTCGGTCTGCGGGAGAGCGTCAACGAGCTGAGGATTTTCACGGGAGTTCTCGCCGGATCGGGGTTCGCGCTCTGGTGCCTCGGGGTAATCGAGTCGAATGCACGCGAGCGGCTGCATATAGTGAGATTCGAGGCGCTTACGCGCGAAAGGATTGCTCCGTAGCAACCTTGACGATGGGTGGCGCGTGGGTTACGCTTTGCCCCCGGCTTGCTTCCATTCTGATGCGGCTACCAGGCCCGTCGCGAAGCACTTCCGGTTTCATACGACAGCTCGACAAGGTGGGGTGCGATTGGCTTTCCAGGGCTCACTCAAAGAACTTCCTCTGCCCGACATCATTCAGCTCGTGAGTGTGTCCGGCAAGACAGGAAAGTTCACCCTCACTCGCGACTCATCGATCGGCACCATCTTCCTGAAGAACGGCCAGATCGTTCATGCGGATGTGGGTGAGCTGAGCGGCGAAGAAGCGATCTACGCGCTCGCGATCTGGAATCAGGGCGAGTTTCAGTTCTCGCCTGCGCTGGAACCGCCTGCGCAGACCATCACCAAGTCGAACACCAATCTGCTGATGGAAGCGGCAAGGCGGATTGACGAGTGGAGGGTACTGTCGAGAAAGATTCCGTCGGTTGACATGATCCCTCAGCTCAGTACCCGCGAGCACCGGCAGGAACAGGTCACTCTCAATCCACAGGAGTGGGTCCTGATCACAAAGATCGACGGATCGATGACGATTACAGGGCTGGCGCGGGCAATCGGCGTATCGCCTTTCGACGTCGCGAAGGTGCTCTACGGCCTGGTGACCTCGGAGCTGGTGGTGCTCAGGGAGCAGGGCGAATCGCGATCGTAGCGTTTCGCGAAGAACGGCGAAACACTATTGTCGCTCGTCCCTGAAGGCGGGGAGAAACGTGATGGGTAGAGGGTGGGCGATCGAGAATACGGCTGCAGGACGGATCGTGATCGGCCCCGAAGTTCCGCACGGCTTCGGCGTTTTCTATACGACAGCAGATTTCTCGGGCGCGCTGGACGACGCATCTCTCGAGCTTCTGCGAGGCGTCCTGATGGAGCGCTTTGCGATCGACGCGGAGCTCGCATCCTGCAGCCAGGTCCACGGTGTAGAAGTTGTGCGGGCAGAACCGGGAGGCGGATGGTGTGAACATCCGGCCTGCGATGCGTTGTTCACGACTTCTGAATCGATCGCGCTCGGCATTAAGGTTGCAGATTGCCTGCCCGTGACCCTGATCGATCCCGTCAACTCCGTCATGGCAAATATTCACTCCGGATGGCGCGGCGCCGCCGCCCGTATCGTGAACACGACCATGGACCAGCTGGTGTCTGCAGGTGGTTTTCAGTCCGGCTCATCGGCAGCATGGCTGGGGCCTTCAATCCGCTCCTGCTGCTTTGAAGTGGGAGAGGAAGTCGTTGAACAATTGCGCGATGCCTTCGGTGATGTCGATCGATTCGTGGATCGCTCGTTCGGAGAGCGTGCCCATGTCGATCTCGCCGGCCTGACCCGCGAGTTGCTGGAACGCGAAGGCGTTCCCTCCGGCGCAATTCACGACTCCGGCCTCTGCACGCGATGCGAGGGCTCGATTTTTCACTCGTATCGCCGGAACGGTCCGAGGGCGGGGCGCAATCTGGCGATCGTAGCCCGGTAACCCGATGGCTGACCCGAACCTCCCGAAAGCACCGCCCAGGCCGCAGCCCGATCCGCCGGCTGTTGTGAATCCGACGCCACGGCTCTCGCGTCGCGGAAAGATCGTGCGAGGCATTTCGATCGCAGTGATCACCATTGCGGTGATCACCATCGCCGTTGCGGGCTATGTTTATTACCAGGCGATCAAGACATTCGAAGTCCGGCGTGTGTCGCTGCCGACTCGTGTGTTCACCGATGCTCTTTCTCTCGCGCCGGGAGCTGAGTTGGGCGCCGGTGCAGTGAAGGACAAACTCGGGCGGCTGGGCTATCGCGAATCGGAGAATGTGCAGCAGGCCGGAGAATATGCGGAGGTCGACGGCGGCCTCTCGATCTTCATCCGGTCTTTCCGGTATCCGGGTGGCCGGCGTGAAGCGCAGAGCGTCACCGTGACCTTCGAGGAAGGGCGCATCCAGTCGGTCGTACCGGCTGCCGGCGGCGCAATGGCCGTCGATGCCGCGCTCGAACCGGAGCTGCTCACTTCGATCTTCGGCGATACGCTCGAAAATCGAAGACCGGCGACGCTCGACCAGATTCCGCAACATGTCGTTGACGCCGTCGTCGTCACCGAGGACGTCCGTTTCTTCCAGCACCCCGGGGTCGATCCGGTCGGCATCGTGCGCGCGCTCTTTCGCAATGTGAAGGCAGGCGAGGTTGAAGAGGGAGGCTCCACACTCACGCAGCAGCTCGTCAAGAACTACTACCTGACGAACGAGCGGACGTTTCGGCGGAAGCTCGTCGAGGCGTTCATGTCCGTGATTCTCGATGCGAAGTATTCGAAGAGAGAAATCATCGAAGCCTATCTCAACGACATCTATCTCGGACGGAATCGATCGATCTCGATTCTCGGGGTCGGCGAAGCCGCGCGGTTCTACTTCGGGAAGCCGATTTCCGAAGTTACACCGGGCGAAGCGGCGATTATGGCCGGGATGATTCGATCTCCGAACAACCTTTCGCCTATCGAGAATCCGGAGAGATCCAGAGCGCGTCGCGATACGGTTTTAAAAGCGATGCTCGCGAATGAGAAGCTGACCAGGGAGCAGTTCGATGCCGCCGTCGCCGAAGAGCTTCCTGAAAAGCCGACCAGAAGCCAGGGCGGACTTGCTTCCATTCCGTTCTACGTCGACAGGGTTATCCAGGAGCTTCGTACCGATTATGGAGTCGAAGAGGTCAGAGGACGTGGGCTTTCGATCTACACGGCGATCGATCTCGACTGGCAGAACGCGGCCGCGACGCAGCTCGAAGAAGGCCTCGCGCGCCTCGAGAAGTCGAATCGCCGTTTGCGTCGAGACGAGCCACTCGAGGGCGCGATCATCGCGATCGACGTTCCGTCAGGGGAGATCCGCGCCATGGTCGGAGGCCGCAGCTACACACGCAGCCAGTTCAACCGCGCATTGAACGCGAAGAGACAGGTTGGCTCGCTCTTCAAGCCGTTCGTCGTTCTCGCAGCGTTTGAGCCGAGCCTGTCCAATCAGAACATCACGCCTGCAACGCTGGTCAACGACGAGCGCTTCGTGCTCGAGCGTCGCTTCAGCAAAGACTGGTCGCCGAGAAATTACAACGATCGTTACGAGGGCGTGGTGACAGTCAGGCGCGCGCTGGTTCAATCTCTGAACGCATCGATGGTCCGGTTGGGTCTCTCCGCAGGCGTCGATGCGGTGCTCCAGACCGCGAGAGTTCTCGGTGTTCAGGAGGAGATTGATGCGAATCCTTCGGTGATCCTCGGTTCGACAGCGATCCCGCCGATCCAGATGGCTGATGCGTACTCGACGATCGCGCGCATGGGATCGCGGACTCCGCTTCGCGCCGTCAAGTTCGTCACCGATGACGACGGTGACGTGATCGCAAGTGCCGAGGGAGTAGAAGCCGTGCAGGTGTTTCCCGCCCGCAACGTCTACCTTGCCATCGACATCATGAAAGGTGTCTTGAATGGCGGGACGGCGAGCCGCGCGAGAAGTCTCGGATTTCGAAAGACCGCGGCCGGGAAGACAGGGACGACGAATGACGGGCGCGATGCCTGGTTCATCGGATTCACGCCGCAGACTCTCGCGCTCACCTGGATCGGGTTCGATGACAATGCGGCCGTCGGAATGTCCGCCTCGGAAGGTGCGGTACCGATCTGGGCCCGCTACATGAGCGCGATCACAGAGGGGAAGCCGGACACCGATTTCCCGGCGCCCGGAGGTCTCGTTGCCGTGCAGATGGATGACAGGAGCGGCGGCCTCGCGACTCCACTGTGCCCAGCGAACATGGTGGTGACGCAGTCATTCAAGGCGGGAACGCAGCCTGCGAATCTCTGCCCGACGCATGTGCCGCCGCCCGAGCCGCTGCCATTCGATCCCTACGCGGTGTCTCCGTACCCGGATCCTTCGATGGACCCCTACGAAACGACGACGGATCCGGTGCTTGGCGGTGGAACGTTCGAGACCGAGACCGGGACCGTGGTACTGCCCCCCGCCCAGCCATCCCAGCCGCGAGCGACCCCGCTCATACCGAGTCCCGCGCCGACGGCAACTCCCGAACGACTGCCGTTGCCGCTTCCACCGACGCCTGTGAGGGCGACCCCTACGCCTGCCGAAAGGGCAACTCCTTCGCCTGCCGAGAGGGCGACTCCGTCCCCAGCTTCCACGGGAGAGAATGACGGAGCAGCGCGGGAGGGCAGGGCGGACGGAGCGTCGGAGGGGTCGGAGCTTCAGTCACGCAGTTGAGCGTCATCCTGCGCGGCAGTAACGAAATCAGCGGGTGTATCATCCCGAGCCGGTGAATGCCGGACAGTCGTTATAGCGAGCAATGGATTAAGAGCTTGTCATCCCGAGCCT